>JAYVOS010000471.1:0-11856 GCA_043757775.1 Chloracidobacterium sp.
TCTATCCATTCGTGATCCATCATTAAATCCGTCACAAGTTCCGCATGAAATCTTTCTAAAGCACCGCCCATCTGGATAAAATAATGTGAGTTAGCATTATTGAAGAAGTAACCTATATCGGGATGTGGTTCTCGTTGATCTCCATCGGGGGAACTAAAGTCCTCCTTATTGTGCGTTACAAATGCAAAATGATTTTCGGCATCATCGTTTTTAGCAAATTGCCCCGCATAAGTTTCAATTAATATTGCATCGTTCGTACTATTTTTGCTTTTCACAAATGGAGCCAACTTTGATATTCCGCTCAATAGCCCGTAGTTTTATTTCGTCAGGAATTTCAATTACTTCACTCGCGTCGAATAACGCCTCAATTCGAGCTATCGTTTCTACAGCCGCTTCGCCCAAACCAGGAATTTTGTGGTCTACATCATCAAGTACGTCGATTGCTAATGAGGCTCTCTCTGGATCACCGTGAGAAGCAATCATTTTCCTAACGTTCTTAAATAAATCAGACATACTACGTCCAGCTTCTTTTACTATACGTTCTTTATTTCGCTCAAACTCGACTAGAATCGTTCTCGGTAGGATGAGCTTTATTTCACCCATCCTAATTAAGTCTTCCAAAACGCCAAGAGTCGCCTCTTGCTTTCGGTTCTTTGCCATGTCGAGCCACACACACGTATCAATAAGGATATTTAGCATAGTTTTTAGGGAAACGGTCGATTTCACGGAAACTTTAACACTAACGTATATTCATCGCAAGAACCGTGTCACCACGATCTATCGACACACGAGCAAGAGTTTGTTCGCGATACGATATTCACCTATACTCAAGGCATTTGGAGGGAAGTTTTTATGAAGAGATTTGCGGTGGTTTTGTTTGTGGTGGCGGTGATGGGCGGGGCGGCGTTTGGGCAGGTTAAGCGTGGGGTCGAGGGTGTGTGGGAGTTGACGGGGATCACGATGAGCGGCAAGACGCCGTTTACTATGAAGGTCACGCAGCCGAGCGTGTATACGTTTACCAAAAAATACTTCAGCAAGATCTACATCGGCTCCGAAAAGCCAAGGCCTGTGCTGGAGGATTATACCAAGGCGACGCAGGCGGAGCTGATCGCGATATTTGTGGACGGTTTTGACGCGAGCGGCGGAACATACGACCTCAAAGCCGACAAACTCACCCTCCACCCGACCGTCGCCAAATCGCCCTCCGAAATGAAACAAGGCTCTTGGGCAAGCTACACTATCTCTGTCACCCCCACCACCATAACCCTAACCCCCGAAGCCACCGACGCCGGCCCCGCAAAGAAATCGCTGAGTTTTACGCTGACGAGGGCTGAGTAAGCCGCACGAAATGTTAAAGGCTTCGGAGCGTTCCACAGCCTTTTACCGAGGTTTCAAAGAGCTATAAAGGCCGCCGCTATCTTAGCGACCCATAGTCGGCCGACATAATCTTGTGGAGTTTCTCCGACTTTTGGACTTGAGCGTTCCTCATCGGCTCCGTGATAAGACTGGTGTTGCCCAAGTGGGCACATGTGGCCAAGTTGTTGATGCCGAGATCGATGATCGAGGTGCAATGGCCCACGAGTACATTGTCCTGGGTGTTCGTGTCGAAAAGAACATCTGCCAGCGATGCGTTGAATCGCGAGATATTGTTTCCCTGTAAACGGGTCGAACTTACCAAGTTCCCAGGATCTGCCCCTTGATTTAAGATCATCGCCACAGCTCCAAACCCGTCGATCTTGTTTTCTCCCACGAAACCGTTACTTACCAAACCATATAAGTTGATCCCGCCGGTAAACTCGGAGTTGTGCATCGTAATGTGATTTTTTTCGATCACGGGATTGATCGTACCCTCGGAAAAGTCACCTCCGGTTACCGCTATGCCGTCCGCGAATGGACTCTCGCATATCACCGTGTTACTACTGACCTGATAAGCTGCCGTATGGTCGCCAGCGATAAAAATGCCTGCGCCGGCCATGTCGGGACCCAACGAATTGTGATCGATCGACACAGAGCCAAGGCTCCGGATGACCACGATCCCGATACCTTGAAGATCGTGTTCCGTGGGTCCGAGATTGATCGTATTGCCCGAAACTTCGCTGTCCGCTGCAACTGCATCAAGCTGAATTGCGGTCGCGAACTGAGCAGTCAAATTCATGATGACGTTGTCCGCAATGCGCACCTTCCCGGTGATGGCGTGCTGCGGGTTACTATTGCCAAATACATCGATGCCGTCTCCGAAGGTAAAGAAGCCCTGGGTAGGATTTCCCACTCTTATTGGGATTACACCATTAATTCGGTTTCCAACGATCTCCGCGCCCGTAGAGGCAGTGATTCGGATCGCCTGACTGAGAGGGCTTTCGAAGTCGATTCCCTCAATTCTGATCTTGACTGGAAGAGGACTTCGAAAGGGGGCGAAACCACCGTTAACGGTTGTCATATGAGAGCCGACCCGTTCGCCCAAAACGGTGACATCGGTTGTAAATAACACCCTGCGCCCGGAGAGGGCCACAGGAGTGCCGAAATTGAACGCGGTCGGCACGCCGACGGCATTAGTAGCCTTAAGAAGTACGGTGCCACCCAGATTCACTGCGGACTGGACATGTTGCACGTCACCGGGAAACGCCCCCGTAGGATAGACGATCGAGGTCACAGGGACCGCTCCCCGAGTTTCGGCTGCCTGGACCAGACCAATACTCGCGATCATCAGAATACCAGCCGCAATGAAAGCGACATTCATGACTCTCTTCATATTCGAAATCTGATTTGAAATAATATTTTTCATATTTTTCTTCTCCCGAAATTAAACTTCGCGCTTCCAAAAAATTATCAACGCCCGTCGGATTTTAGTTATAAAGCTGAGTCGCTATACTACTTGAGAAGATGAGAATTGTAAAGCAGGGAGCGAATATAGTCCTTGAGATTTACGGAAATTTTGCGGAAAAATATTGGACACGAAAAAGGCGCAGTAAGGGGGGGCCTCATACGAAAAGATAGGTCAAAGGGATGAAGCGGCAGTACCCCATTTTTTTAATGCTAACTAAGATAAGGATTAACAAGTCGTTTCTCGACGATGCGAATTTTCCTTACTCGGCTTTTACCAATGTTTGTTCGCCAATCAATATTTTTCTATACTCAATAGTTTGTTGGTGTGGGTTCGTAGTTCGTTGATCGTTGGTTAGAAACTGCGACGAACGACGAGCAACTGACAACGAACAAGCTTTATGGGATTTTTTTGGCGTAGGAAAAAAGAGGATACGTTTTCGAATTCGGTGCTGGGGCTGGATAAGTCGATCGAGCAGCTACAGGAGCAGGAGGCGGCGGTCGAGCGTGAGGTCGCGGTGCGGTTTACCAAGGCGATCGAGAAGACGCGGCATTCGATCAATAACCGGCTGGACACGATATTTGAGGGCCGCAAGCAGATCGACGAAGAGCTACTTGATGAGCTTGAGGAAATGCTGATCTCGACGGACATCGGCGTGGCGACGACTTTGCAGGTGCTCGATGCGATCCGCAAGGGCGTGTCGCGGCAGGAGATCGGCGATCTCGCCGCCCTGAAAGCCGCGATGAAACGCGAGCTGCTCACTATTCTTCAACAATCCGAAAACAAAGGCGTGGCGAGCGAAACGAGCGTCGATCTGGCGATCAAGCCGTATGTGCTTATGGTCGTCGGCGTGAACGGCGTGGGCAAAACCACGACGATCGGCAAGCTCTCGCAGCGGATCAAGGACGAGGGCAACGAGGTGCTGATCTGTGCCGCAGACACATTTCGCGCCGCCGCGAGCGACCAGCTCGAGATATGGGCCGAGCGTGCCGGCGTGCAGATCGTCCAACAGAAACAAGGAACCGATCCCGCCGCAGTGCTGTTCGACGCTTTGCAGGCGGCAAAGGCACGAAACAGCGACGTGCTGATCGTAGATACTGCCGGGCGTTTGCACAACAAAGCAAATCTTATGGCCGAGCTTGAAAAGATGAAGAGAATATCTTCGCGTGAGGTCGAGGGTGCTCCGCATGAGACTTTGCTCGTGATCGACGCGGTCACAGGGCAGAACGGGCTCGAACAGGCACGGCAATTTATGAAGGTTGCCGACGTCACAGGCATCGTCCTCACAAAACTCGACGGCACCGCCAAAGGCGGCATCGCCGTCGCCATCGCAAAAGAACTAAACCTCCCGATCCGCTACGTCGGCATCGGCGAACAGGTCGCCGACCTAATGGTATTTGACCCGGAGAGCTATGTTAATGGATTATTTAACTAGCGGAGGTGAAAATCAATGTCACAAATAATCGAAGCAATTTATCAAAATGGTGTCTTTAGGCCATTAAAGCCGCTCTCGTCTGAATTTCACAACGGTGAGACCGTGCATATCGAGGTAACTGAAACTACAGGTGAATTAAATAGTGTCAACCCGATCATGAAGTTAGGAGAGAATTTTTATGAAGGCTTGTCGGAAGACGATATTAACGAAATTGAAAAGGTAGCTTTGGACCGTTCAAACTTTTTTGGAGACAGAAAATCGTGAACGAGGTTTTGATCAATACCGACACACTTTCCTATTTTCTGCGAAACGTTCCAAGAGTGATGTCCCAGGCCAATGAGTACCTGAAGTCACACAAGGGATTTTCGATCTCAATGATCACTAGTTTTGAGATCATTCGAGGCTTAAAAATAAAAAACGCCCAGCAACAGCTCGCAAAGTTTAAATCTATCAGAAAGTACAGCACTGAATTTAATCTAAATTCAAAGATCATAGAGCGGGCCGCAGATATTTATTCAGACCTTTACAGCAATGGGAATATCATCGGAGACGCGGATTTCCTCATCGCCGCTACCGCACTAGAGAATGGTTTGGCCCTCGTAACAAATAACGAGAACCACTTTAATCGTATAGACGGACTACAGTTGCAAAATTGGACCCGCTAAATTCACGTGCCTATCAACCCGGAAAATAAAGATGAATTCTTTAGTCGAATGGCTATCGAACTGGCAGCTAACGGCGTAGGGCTTGTGAGTCCTAATCCTTTGGTCGGCTGTGTTATTTTGTCGCCGGGCGGGGAGATCGTTGGCGAGGGAACTTATATATACGACAATGTCACGCACGCTGAGGGCATCGCTCTTGAGTATGCCGGGCATCTCGCGAAGGGCGGCACGGCTTATGTTTCGCTTGAGCCGCATTCGCATCAAGGCAAAACGCCGCCGTGCACTGAGGCTCTAATAAACGGGGGCATAGCGCGTGTTGTTTGCCCGATCGAAGACCCTAATCCGCTGGTTTCTGGAATTGGTTTCAAACGGCTTCGTGAAGCCGGAGTAGAGGTCGTCACGGGAATACTTGCCGATGAGGCCGCGAAGCTCAACGAGAGATTCATCTGCTGGCACACGAAACAGCGGCCGTTTGTCCATTTAAAAATGGCGATGTCGCTTGACGGACGGATATCGTTGAACAGCAGTATTTCGACGGCTTTGTCGGGTGATGAAGCACGTGAACGCGTCCAAGACATTCGCCACGAACATGACGCGATCCTAGTCGGCGGCAATACTGCATCTGTCGATGATCCAAGCCTGACTGATCGCAGCGGCAGGCTTCGTCGGCGACCGCTTGAGCGGGTCGTGCTTGATAATCAACTGCAAACTCCGCCTGATTCGACATTGTCAGTCACCGCAAACGAAACTCCGACGATCATATTTACCAACAGCCGTGACGCATCAAAGATCAAGGCTTTGCGCGACAAAGGCGTCGATGTGGTTGAATCGCCGATGGGCGGACGCGACCTGAACCGGGTACTTGCAGAGTTGAAACGACGCAATATTCAGAGCGTACTCGTTGAGGGCGGGACTGAGATCGCAGGATCGTTTTGCGATGCTCGGCTCGTGGATAAAATTACATTTATCATGGCTCCGATGCTGATCGGCGGACGCGAAGCTCCAAACGCTATCGGCGGCGCAGGTGCGTCGGAATTTAGCGAGGTTTTGCAGTTGCGAAACATTACTACAACAAAACTAGGTGATGACATCGAGATCACGGGTTATCCCGCAAATTGATGCAGATTCGTGCAAAAAAATCGCTTGGGCAAAATTTTCTTCGCGACAGCAATGTTATCGAGCAGATCGTCGGGGCTTTGAAACTGAAAGGCGACGATACGGTGATTGAGATCGGCCCGGGAATGGGTGCATTGACGGGGCAGTTGGTAGAAACTGCAGGACAGGTCATCGCCGTCGAATTTGATCGCGATATGGTCGCATTGCTGCAAACTGGGTTCGCTGACGCTGACAATATTGCGATCGTTAACACAGATGCTCTCAAGCTCGACTTTGCGAGCGTTATCAAAACAACCGACAAGGTAAAGCTCGTCGCAAATCTGCCCTACAACATCTCAACCCCTATTCTCCAACGTCTCTCCGAGCAACGGCAGTTGTTTTCCGAACTCGTTCTTATGTTCCAACGCGAAGTGGTGGATAGGATCACGGCAAAAGCCGGAGCAAAACATCGCGGGTTTTTGAGCGTTCTGGTTGAAAATGCGTTTGAAACGCAAAATCTTTTCGACGTTTCTCCAACTGCATTTCATCCTATTCCACAGGTATGGAGCTCTGTCGTCCGGCTAATTCCAAAAGAATCTTCCGTCAATAACGAAAAGCTTTTCCGCGAGATCGTCAGCACTTCGTTCGCCCAAAAACGGAAGACCATCCTTAATAACCTCAAGCATAAATACGAAGCCGCTGCTCACCTATTAACCGCAATTGAGATTGACGGAATGCGTCGTGCCGAAACCTTGACACTAGACGAATTCGCGAGGCTCACGGACGCGCTTGACCACACAAAAAAACCGAAAAGTCGTAACGACTCCCCGGTTAGTAATTAGACTAACAACGAATATTATTGATCTGTCTTGGATGGCAAGATCTCTCGCCTATCAGTCAAAATATCAACCGCTACATCTACATTCACATCGAGAAATACGGACGCGAGAGTAATTGCCGGGGCAAATATTGTAAATTTCGACGCCTGTGATATAGCATATCCGCCCTTTACGGTCGGGTCTTCGATATACCATCGAGCGTAATATGTCTGACCGGCAGTAGCTGCTTCTGGAAGTGCGAAAGTGACCGATGCCCAACCATTTCCTGCACCTGTATTTGCCGTGGTTAAATTTATGCGGGGGAAAAGGGATCGTCCATTTGATGCTGGTATCCTTGTGCCGTTATCAGTAGTGCTTATTATCAAAAAGCCCGCTGCATTTCCTGGTGCCGCGCTTAAGGAAACGGTGAAGGTAGGATTCCCCTGAACAGGCGGCGAAATTATCTTTATTTGCGGAACGAAACCGCCAATTCCAGCACGGGATAGTCCGGTATTCTGCGGAACCCGATTTGATTCGGTGTAAAGCGAAGGACGATCGAATGGCGGTAATCCAGCCGCAACGCGGGGATCTGTTAAGGGGCGTTTAAGAAATGCCACCAAATCAGACTGTTGTTGTGGACTTAAGCCAAGTGGATGCACGGCTGGTGCTTTGTTCGGTGCGTTAAAATTCCCACCGCGATTATAAAAGGCAACAACTTGTTCGATGGTCGTTAATTGTCCATTGTGCAAAAAGGACCCTCTCAGTTCCAAATTCCTAAGACCAGGTGTCCGAAATTCACCAAGATTATTGGTATTCCCGGTAACTTGAAATCTTCCGGTGTCATCATTGGTGGGCCTGACGCCCGTGTAATGAAAGGCGTTATCCGAAGTCGTTGCCCCAGCATGACAGCCGGCACAGCCGTTTCCGGGTGTCGCAAAGACGTTTCGCCCTCGCTGTTCGGTCTGGGTCAATGGAGTTATGCCGGCATTTGCTAAATCCAATGGCGTCTGATCGCTGTAAAGCGTACGCTCATAGGTTGCTATGGCCATTGCAATTTTTGCCGGAGACACTTCAGGCGTTCCAAATGCCTCTGTAAAAAGTTCGGAATAGCTGCGGCCATTGATCCATGTAGCCAATGCCGAAGGTATCGAAGGAGAAAGAGCCAGTGGCTTTACGTCGGAAATTCTGGATGCAACGTCCGTCCACGAGCGGCCGCTGTGTCCCATCTCCGTTGTTGACGTTGGTGGACCAAGTACCTGGCTTTCGAGTGCGGCTCCTGCGTTTATAATGACGGCATTGGTGATCGGATCGCGAAACTGGGGTGTCGCCCGCCCATCCCAAAAAAGCGTTGGTGAATATCCGGCATCCACGAACGAAACCGTCTTTCGTCCTGTCACCTGATCGTTGACGCCATATGGTGCAGTAAATAGATAGGTTCCATCAGGATTTGTAAATGGAACGCCCATCGATCCGCGAATGTCGTCGGCCGTATTGAGCAATCCATCAGGGCCTGCATTCAACGATGCGGTCGCAGCAGTGACAGAACGTTTGTCCGTGCCGCCATTTGTGGCAAAGTGGCATGAACCACACGAGACTGTTCGTGATGTGGACATCTGTTCGTCCCAGAAAAGAGTTTTGCCCAAATATGTTTTTGCTGCTGTTATAGGATTTGCGGGCGGAACCGGAGGTGGGTCAAGGGGCGGAATCGGTCCCTGCTGTACGGCATTAGCCCTTATACCCTGATCGGAAAGGCTTAACGAACTAACAGAAGAGCTATTCTCCGCTCTAACCCAATAAAAGACAGTCTGACTGGGAGTCACCCCAAAATCAAAAAAAGAATTTGCAGGCGTTGTACCTACATCAATTGCGGTTGCCGGGGTATTTGTCGTGTTGCGGAAGATCCTATAATTAGTCGCCCCGCGAATTGCATCCCAGTATATTCCAACTTTATTGTTATAAATGTTATCTGACGCCGTAATTCCAGTCGGCGCCGATAGCGGCGTTCCGCCGGTTTGCCCAGCTACGCCGTCTGTGTGCAATAACTCGAATGCTCCAAATATAGCTATAAATGCTAAGCAAAGTGTAAGTTTTAGTTTTCTCATAAAAGCTCCAGAATATATAATTATTTGAATAAATGCCCAAATCGACCCTTTATCTGATTTCTGCAGCGAAACAATCTAGACTTCAAATTGCTCGTGCTTATCCCGATGGCCTCTGCCACTTCGGCCAGCGAATAGTCTTCGGAATAGACCAACGTCATCGCTATCCTGTCTTTCTCATCCAAAACACTGAGTATCTTTTCAGCAAGCTGCGAAGCTACCAGCGACCTCTCAACTGAGGGTTTTCGTCCGTCAGCGACCGTTTCGAGGTAGTCGCTTTCCTCCGAACTCATGTCCGTAAACAAATTCTCCGGCCTGCGTCCACGCCTTCTAAATTCGTCATAACATACGTTGATCGCGATTCTCGTCATCCAAGCCGGAAAGGAATTGTCCTCACCGCCGCGATACTTGGCTAAAGAGAAATAGGCTTTCGTAAAGCTCTGCTGCACAAACTCCTCGATCTCGCTCCGCTCGCGAAAAAACCGGCTGACAACACGTGTCATCGGACGCGTGTATCTCTCAAAGATCACCTCAAAGGCAGTCTCGTCTCCGCCGAGCACTGACTGAACAAGCTGTTCGTCAGATACTCGCGTTTCGTCTGTCAACGTAACTGCGGGGTGTTGAGCTTTTGTCTGCAAATTGATATTTAGAACCTCGTAGAGCATTTTCTTAGATTCGGACGCGTCTATCAAATTGCTAATGGCTCATTCTTTTTCAGGGGCACGACCTTGGCCACCTTCGACACGGAAACCGCTCGGCACGACAAACAGTTCTGCCGACGGTTCACTGCGTTTGATATTCACGAGTTTGAACACATGTTCACCTGCAAGCGGATCTATATGTCTCGAATAGACGATCATCTGCAGTTCCGGCGAGAACCAGTTTTCGGTCACGACCAACATCGGCTTGTCGTTTCCAAGCTGTCCAGCTGGTATTTCGAAACTCACACGCGTGCCTTCGGTCTCGACGCCCTCGATCGTCTTTTTACCGAGCGACTCTGTCTTAGCGTCGGGCGGTGTTCCAGCCTCCCCCGGAGGCGGTCCGCCAATGCCGTGACGGCGAGCAACCTTATTATTCATATCAAGGAAATACTGAGTCTTTGTGCCGAAATCATTGATAAAAACTAACATCTGCGGTTTGCCGTCGGTTCCGGCGATGCTTACACCGCCGACCATTTCGAGCGGCTGTTCGCGTCGTGTGCGTCCAGCTCCGTCACGATAAAATGCACCTTTATTAGATTTTGTAACTGTCGTGCCGTCATACAACCGGCGGGTGTCTTCGAGAACTGTATCGGCTGAAAACGGCTGTCCTTTTACGAGCTTGTCGCCAAATCTCAGCTCGGCGGCAATAAATTTTGCATTTGGTGGCGGAGGCGGCAATCCAGGCATTCCGGGATGGCCGAAACCTTCGCGCTCATCCTTCGGCGGACGCGACTCGTCACCAGACAACATGCCGTCGCTATTTTTGTCCATTTCGGCAAAGACGCCGCGTACGATGCGTTCGAAATCAGCTTTGGTCGTTGATGAGTCTCTCTCAACCTTGTCCATAAAGAAGAATGGCGGCAGCATTTTCTTACCATCAGGACCTTGCTGACGATCATCTTGCTGTCCCATCGGAAAGCCCTGCTGCATTCCGCCTTGTCCGTTTGGTGGGCCTTGACGCATACCACCCTGTCCGTTTGGCCGTCCCTGTAGGCCATCATTTTTCGGCGGTCGCGGCAGTTCGTTTGCTTCGATCGTTCCATTGCCGTCCTTGTCCCATTCTGCAAAGGAAGTGTCGATCGCGGTCTGCAATTCGGCAGCGTCAAACTTTCCGTCTTTATTAGTATCGACCTGCTTCATCCAGTCGCCCTTAGGCGGGCGTCCATCTCGCTGCATATCACCACCCGGCCGCATTTGACCGTCACGCGGCGGTTGTCCACCGCCTTGTCTGCCACCACCCGGAGGGCCTCCTTGCGGACGCTGTGCGAAACATAATGTAGTTATAAATAGTGTTATAAAAATTGATATAAATGCTTTCTTCATAATTAACTCCGTAAAACTAGCGTATAAAACGAATTGCACGCGAGAGGCCGTCATCACCGACCAGCACCTCAGCGTCCACAAGGTTTGAAGGCTTTTCGACATTCGCCACCAAGCCTAAAGTCACCATCATCGAACTCGGAACCCGAACCCGCACGATCTGTCCGCTTTCCGGATTGCGTGCGTATGAAAGTGCTATAAATTCTGTCTTGATCTCAGTCTTAGACGTTGCCTTAGCAACTATGGGGTTTAAAAATGTTTTGTTTACGACGTGTTTCGGTGTGGTGAATTTCACAGGCACCGTAGTTATAGATTTTCGACCGACTTTATTGTTTTCAACTTTTGCAACGGTCGGCTCTTCGGTTGCCTTTGGCTGACTTGACGCAACATTATTAACAGGAATGATCCCGGCTACACCGACTTCATTTATAGGTTTGAAAACGATAAAAGAGATCAGTAAAGCCGCTGCGGCTGCAGTCGGCACACCGATCATCAACCAACGCCAGAATTTGGCGATCGGCGGCCAAGGCGAAACGCTCAATTCTTTTTGCTGATTGATCTGACGCTTGACCGCCCACAACATCTGCGGCGAATCGGCGATCTCGTTGACCTCTGCTTTATTCAAAGCAGCATCGCTCACGAGCGTTCGCATCATCTGATCTAGCTGTTCGTCAGTAAATTGTTTTCTCATAACTTTGACCTCAAGAATTTTGCTGTCAGGAAAAAGACGCGCTGGCTACGGGAACGGTTTCACATAATTTTGAATATCCAAATATTTTTTTTGAACGCGGATCAAACGGATCGAGCGGATGGGAGCGGATAAGACAGCTACATATTTATTATTATCTAATTTTCATCTCAGATCCGTTTTCATCCGTCTGATCTGTACGATCCGCGTTCAAATC
>JAYVOS010000472.1:0-11834 GCA_043757775.1 Chloracidobacterium sp.
GTGATAAAGTGTGAGGCATTCTCTGCCGCCTTATTCGTCGCGAGCGCGGGAATATACGGCTGCTTTTGGTCCTGTGGCACGCCGCGACCGGTGATGCGGTGATATTTTAGGCCCAGATGAGGGCGTTCGCCGGACGAATGAAGATGCGGCTTGAGAAATTCGTAGGGAGCATCCCAGCCGATGTCGCGGTAAAATTCGCGGTAAAGATCGTTGCCCGGATAGCCGATCTCCGCCGACCAGACCTGCTGGCTCGTCTCGACATCGCGGGCAAAAACCGCAGTGCCATTTGGACAAACTACGGGAGCGTGGACGCCGTAACGCGGACGCGGGTCGCCGTAAAGAATGGCGTGCGTGTCGGCGATAAAGTATTCGATTCCGTTGTCTTTGAGCAGGTCCTCGACGCCGGGCTCGTAGGCACATTCGGCGAGCCAGACGCCGCGCGGGCTGCGTCCGAAATGTTTTTTGTAATTGGCGACCGCGATCTGAACCTGCGCCCGGCGGCTCTCAATAGTCGATATCAGCGGCATAAAACCGTGCGTCGCACAGCAGGTGATGATCTCGATGACGCCCTCGTCTTGCAGCTCGCGGAATGCGTTGATCAGATTTCGCTGATAGCGGTTGTTCCACAGGTCGAGCGACGAGGACAGGTTATCGACGTACATTTTTGCCACATCGTGAAACTCCGGCGACTCGGTTCGAGTACGTTCGAGCTCTTTGCGGGCAAGCTCGAGCAGATTTTCGAGATGGGCGGTGTAGCGGGTTTGCAGCATCTCGTCTGCGAGCATTTCGCATAAGGGCGGCGAGACGTTCATCGCAAGACGCGGTTTCGTACCGGCATCGTGCAGCGTTTGAAAAATGAAAATTAGCGGAAGATAGACCTCGGTGATGGCTTCGTAAAGCCAGTCTTCCTCAAGAAATTCGGGATATTCGGGGTGCCTGACAAAGGGCAGGTGAGCGTGTAGAATGAGGCTGAAATATCCTGTTGGCATAGTGCTAAAGGTATATTAAAACAGGATGAGCAGGATAAACAGGATGCGAAGAAGAATTTTTTACCACATAGGTATGTAGGGCACATAGCAGAACAGTGATCTTACTATGTGCCCTATGTTTCTATGTGGTAAAACTCTTAGCGGCCAAGCCCAAATGACGAAACGGGACTGTACCTCGCGGTCTTAGACGAGACGCGGCGCGTCTTTAGAGTCGTCGGGAAATTGACGAGGCTCGCTCCGTAAACGGCTGAGCAGCGCTGTTCCTCGGTGTATTCGGCTTCGTCGATGTCGAAATATTCGCCGAGAGCCGAGATCGCGCGTCCAGCGACGAGATTTGCGGCGTTTGCCTGCAATATCGCGAACAGAGTCGGGCCAATTTTGAAGCGCAGATCTTCGAGCGTCGCACCCGCGGCGATGGCGATCATCGCGTAGCGGATGTCTTCGGCGGAGATGCCCGCTAAGCTGTCAGCAGCACCTACAAATTGTGAAAACGCAGTGTGCGTGGCAATTTCAGCAGCATTCTGATCATCACCGGCTATCGCAACGTCAAACGCATCACGCGTAAATCCGGCAACATCGAGCACCTCGGCAAATTTGCCGGCGGAGACATTCCAGTCGGCGTCGGTCGCCGCTCTGGGCGAAGGCGTGCGTCGCGGAGTCTCAACGTAATTCGAATAGACGATGCGGAAATACGGGCGGTTCGGAGCGTAAAATCCGATCTCAGCCTGGTAAGAGGTGTCGGGTTCGACCGAAAACCACCAGGTCCCTTCGGGGTCGCAAGGGTGAATTTCTTCGGTGTCGGCACTTACGTTTACGAGCTTGACGACGAGCTGATAGCTGCCGGTGTCGTCGCCGAACGTCTGCTTGAGCAAGTGATATGGATTTTCTTTGATCGACCAGTAAAAATAAAGTCGCGTCGGCGTCTGCATCTGGAGTCGTGCACGATTTTCTCGCTTAAGTTCGGGCAAGGTCACGTCGGCGAGAGCCTTGAATACCGGCGACAGCTCGACCTGCGGCTCGACAGACGCGATCTCAGCCGTGGCGTCGAGCGTGGGGTTTTTCGTCTTTGTGTCTGCTTTAGTTTTAAGAGACCCGGTCGCTACCGATCCCGGTTCTGACTTTGCGGCCGTCTTTTTGACTGCTTTTTTCAAAGGTGAAGCCGCGACTTCTACAGTCTCCGTATTTAATTTGATCTCTTTCGGAGCTTTCTCAACAACCTTAACTGCCCGTTTTTTCACAGGTTTAGCCTCGACGGCAATCGAATCGAACGGGCTTTCCACTTCCTTAACAACGGCAGTTTTCTTTTTTGCCGGAGCCTTTTTTGTCACTTTCTTTTCCATAAAACACAAAGACCGCAAACTAAAAGTATGCGGTCTTTTGCCCTAAATTACAAGTCTTTATGTTAAACGGCGTCTATTTTGTGACCGATTTGATCTTGATATCGATCTTGCCGACCGACGCTGAGATCTGGCCGCGGACGGGTGTGCGGCGTTCGTCATCGGTGTACCAGATAATCATTTTGCCTTTTTGCTCGATTAGGCGGCCGTCGCCAAAAATATCGGGTTCGACACGAAAACACCAAAGTTTGCCAATCTCTGTCTTGATCTGCTCTCGGCCTGTGACCGCGACCGGCACTTTGTAAACAATGCCTGAGTCGCTGACGGATATCTCAAACCGTTTACCAACAGCGAGCGGCATCAGCCTGATCGCATAAATGCCGGACGAAATATCCTGCACTACTTCGCCGATCTCAGACGCGATACGACGCGGCGGACGATTAGCATCTTTGGGATCGGTCTCGACGTATGAGACTCGTTTTTGGCCGTAATCAAATACCGCCTCGCTGTCGCGTACACGCTCTTTCTGAACGTCGTGCTTGGTGGTTTTTAGTATGCGAAAATTGGCGAGATCGATAGTCGATTCGTATTGCTGCACAAAGCTAAAGCGTGCAATTTTGGTCAGAGTACCTTTGGAAACGGCATTGGCTTTGATGATGAGGTCAGCTCCGTTTGGGGCAAGCGTACTGGTCAATGTCAGCTCGGCGACGGAAAAACTGATCTTGTATTTATTGAATTTTCCCTCGAAAGTGAGCGTCTCGCCGGCAAACATCTTGCCCGGCTGATCTTTTTTGACCTCAGGCGTTTGGGCATACTGCGAAAGGCTCGCCGACAGCATAATTGCTGCCAATATTAATGTTTTGAATAAGTTGGTTTTCATAACATTAGCCCAGAAAATATGACTTGGCGGCCAGAGCGGCGATCGCTATTGCGGTACCCAGAGCCGCACGATATTCTCGATATTGTAAGTATAGCTGAAAATCGAATTCGCGGTCTGTTTTCTTCCATACCGTCAGACGCGGAATAAACATCGGAACGTTTTGCTCATACTCGTCAAAATCCACGCCAAATATCTCGCGTATGTCACCTACTTCGACGCGCATAACCGGCAAATAGATGCCGAGGAACAATGCAATAAATACAAGCGCCAGCCACCAAACACCCGCAGCGATGGTAAAACCGACACCGAGAATAAAGCTGCCGACATATAAAGGGTTTCGTGTGTACGCGTAGGGACCGGAGACGGCGAGTTCGCGGGCTTTTCTAATGTGGCCCGATGCCCAGCCGCGTATCGCGACGCCGATAAACGCGACAATGCCGCCCACGATCAGCGTCCACATCGTCGGCCTCGCAAAGACCATAAAAACGATCGCGAACAAAAACCCTAGCGGAACACGCAGTCGCTGAAGAAAACGTTTATCGAATTTGACCATCAAGAGTTAGGACGCACGCGGCTAATCGACAAAATCGATCTTGACCTTGTGCGGGATGATGCCGGCTTTGTGGCCTTCGGCCATGAGGCGTTTGACGGCTTCGCGGCCGCGGTCACCGTAGTCGAGCGTGAGGTCATTGACCCACATCGCGACAAAACGATCGGCAAGCTCCGGTTGCATATCGCGTGCAAACTGCATGGCGTAGGCGAGTGCATCTTCGCGGTTATCCATCGAATAGACGATCGATTCGTGCAGGTGTTTTGAGACCTGTTTCATGAGGTCTTTGCCTAGGTCGCGGCGGATCACGTTGCCGCCCATCGGCAGCGGCAGGCCGGTTTTGTCAAACCACCATTCGCCTAGATCGAGCACCTTATTGAGGCCCATCTGATTATAGAAGAGCTGTCCCTCGTGGATGAGCAGGCCGGCATCGACCTTGCCGGTCTGGACGGCTTCGATGATCTCGTCAAACGGGATGACGACGTGCTCAAAATTTGGATTGTAGATCTTGAGTGCAAGATATGCGCTCGTCATCTCGCCCGGAACGGCGATCTTCATCGAGCTGATATCGCTGGCGTCACGCGGTTCTTTTGAAACGACGATCGGGCCGTAATTGTCGCCGATGCTCGCGCCGTGCGGCAGCAGAGCGTATTTGTCAGAGACATAAGCGTAGGCGTGAAACGAGATCGCGGTCACGTCAAACACGCCGTTTTTCGCGTCTTCGTTGAGCGTCTGGATGTCTTTGAGCGTGTGCTCAAATTTCAAGCCTTCGGTTTCGAGCTTGTTTGTCGCAAGCCCGTAAAACATAAATGCGTCGTCCGAATCAGGCGAATGTGCCACGGTGATCGTGCGAATTCCGGAAGTTTGTTCTGCTTTTACTGCCATATATCAAATCTGGGAGACGTAAACATTGGTCTCATAGAAAACATTTATTCTATCGTTTTCGGCGTGTTTGGCAAATAGGATTCGCAGTTCGTCGATCATTTTGTCGAAGATCGGGTCCGTCTCATTTGGCATATACGAGGCGGAAAGCATGCGGCCCTTGAGCCCTTCGAAATCAAATATTTGGACGTTTTGAAACGTAGCGGAGTCGTATTCTTTTTGAAAGAAATCGCTAAGCTCTTTCTCGTGGATATTTTCGTGCCGCACATTGCCGTAATCATTGGCGTATTTGAGCAGTAAGGCTTCGTAATCGATGAGAAAAGGCGTAGTGTCGAGCTGGCGTTCGTTCCAGATGAGGGCGACGTAGCCGCCGGTTTTTAGAATACGCTTAAATTCGGTGCGTGCCTTTTCTGGGTCAAACCAGTGAAACGCCTGTGCCGCGACGATCATGCCGACAGAATTATCAGCCAGCGTTGTCGCTTCCGAAGTGCCGTCAACAGGCTGAAACCAAGGAAACGAAACGAGAAATTTGACCGCCGCCGCACGCATCGCCGCATTTGGCTCGACGCCGATCACGCGGTTGCCGTTTTCCAAAAACATCCGCGTCGAAATGCCCGTCCCGCAGCCGATATCAGCTATGGTTGTCTCTTTTGTCATCCCGCAATGCTCCGTTAGATACGCGACGATCTCACGCGGATAGTCCGGGCGATATTTAACGTAATTCTCGACCCGGTTTGAAAAACGTTCGACGGTGTCTGTCATAAGAGATTTTTAACGCAAAGTCGCTAAGATGCAAAGAAAGACTTTTAGCATGGATATATATTGGCCAGATGCAGACCATAAACCACTTTTTCCGATGCCGAATTCCTTAGTAATACAACCTTTGCGTCTTTGCACCTTTGCGTCTTTGCGTCTTTGCGTCTTTGCGTTAATTTTTCTGTATCTTATCCTCAACTTCTTCGCCCGTCCATTGCGATTTTTTTGAGTGCGGGATGTCGAATTGGTCGAGGATGCGGAAACAGAGATGCTCGACGAGGTCGTCGATGGTTTTCGGGCGGTGATAAAAGCCGGGGCTTGCGGGCAATATCGTCGCTCCGGCACGCGAGAGGCGGAGCATATTTTCGAGATGAATTGCATTATAGGGTGTCTCACGCGGGACGAGTAGTAATTTGCGGCCCTCTTTGAGACAGACATCGGCGGCACGGTGGACGAGATTGGTCCCGGCACCCGCAGCGATCGACCCGAGCGTGCCCATCGAACACGGCACAATTATCATCCCGGCTTGTTTGTTAGACCCCGACGAAGGCTTTGCCGCAAAATTATCTAGCCGCCAATAACGTATTAGACGCGAATCCGCAGGCAATCCCAACCATTCGTAGATCCTAGCCGTGTCAGGCTCCTTGAGATTTACCCCAAGCTCGACCTGCGCGACCGTCGCCGCAGTTCCGGACATTATCAGATTAATAGTTTCGACCACACCGCTCGCCGCCAGCAACTGCAGCGTCCGCTGTGCGTAGATCGTGCCTGACGCACCTGTTATCGCTAGTGTTAATTCCATATCTATAGACTCGATTCTAGCTTTTTTGCCGCTATGTAATAAAGCTAAATTTGACCAAGTACGATAAATAAAGCAACTAAGCGGCGAAATAAGCTATCTTAATAGCAACATCACCTTGAGCTGCGCCGTCACGGTTACGACGCAGCCTAGTCGTCCGTATCTCAAATCCGTGCAGAAAATATGTTGAATACACGATCATTGTCGATAGGTATTTTGGCGCTTGCGATATTTTGCTTTGATGCAAATGCTCAGGCCGTTAAAGGGGCAAAGCTTAAAGTCGTGACTGAAACTCCGGGTCAGACCAAGCTGATCCCTCAAACGACCGGAAAAGATCCGGTCATTATCATTCCGGGCGTTTCCGGTTCGGAGATAGTAAATTCGCGAACGGGCGCCAAGGTCTGGTTTAGCGTCCGGCGTGATAAGACAGACGACCTGCGTTTGCCAATAAATTCGGCCAACCTAGCGCTCAACCGCGACGGCCTGCGGGCGGGTGACATCATCCGCAAGATCGAATTGCCTGTGCTGCCCGATGTCGAGGTTTACCAAAAGCTAATCGACGCCCTAATAGAACGCGGGTACACGGAGGCTGACTGGAAACATCCGAAAGCGACCGATGTGTTTTACGTTTTCGCATACGACTGGAGGCGTGACAATGTCGAATCAGCGCAGCTACTGATGCAAAAGATGCTCACGGTCAAGCGAATTTTGCGGCGCCCAAATCTGAAATTCGACATTCTCGCACACTCGATGGGCGGGCTTATCGCGCGTTATGCCGCGATGTATGGCTCCGCCGATCTGCCGCGCGACGGGGTAAATGCTGTCCCATCATGGGCGGGTGGGGCTCATATAAATAAGCTGATGATGTTTGGCACGCCAAACGAAGGCTCTGCACGCTCGCTGGACGCTCTGATCAACGGCTATCCGATCATCGCCTCACGCAATTTGCCGTTTATTGACGACCTGCGGCCCGAAGACGTGATGGCAACGCCGTCGGCATTTCAAGTATTGCCGCATCAGGCATCGGCTCGATTTCTGGATGAAGATCTGCAGCCGCTCAAAGTGGACCTCTACGATCCAAAAACTTGGGAGAAATACGGTTGGGGAGCGATAAACGATCCAAAATTTTTGGCCAAGCTGCGCGACGGTAATAAGTCAGTGCTCAGTGAAAAAGAACGCAAAGCACTAAGCGACCCTAAAGTTCAAAATGCAGATGAACTTTTGTTAGCACGAACGACCATCGCGCAGGCACGTGCTTATTTTGCCTCGGCGCTGAACCGCGCAAAGCGTTTTCAGCTAGCTCTCGACGCTCCGGCCAAAACCTCGTCCCTCCAACTATATGTTTATGGCGGCAACTGTGAACCGACGCTCGACGCCGTGGTTTTGATACGCGACGAAAAGAACGGAACGTGGACGACGCTCGTTCAGCCCAAAGATATTAAAACTGCGGGCGGGAAAGAATATAAAAAAGAAGAGGTGAAAGCCGCGATGTTCAAAATGGGCGATGGCACCGTGACGGTCCGTTCGCTATTGACCGTCGAACCATCGTCAAAGACCGGCGAATCAGCAACCGTAAAAACGATATTCTCACCGACATCGTCACTCTTAGGCTGCACCTCGCACACCAAACTATTCCTCGACAAACCGATACAGGATAGTTTTCTGAGTGCTTTGGTGGTGACAGGGCAGAAGCAGCCTTAAGGATTTAGCAAAACAAATAATCTATCGGCGTAGTCGGAGCGGGAGTTTCGGAGGATCTCGTATTGGACCTGCGCCATGTCGCGATTGCCAAGTTTTACGTAGGCACGGCCGAGGTTGTAGCGTGCCTTATCCATATCGGGATTAGATCCGAGCGCGTTATTAAAAGCCTCGACGCTTTCGTCCGTTTTGCCCGATTCGAGCAAGCTCTCGCCGAGGTAATTGTAGGTTTTGGCGTTAGGTTTGTAGGGTTTGAGCTGCTCGAAAGCGGCGGCGGCAGCGGCAAAACGCTTTTGTTTGAACAACGCAAGCCCGAGTTTTTCGATGGCATTTACGTGGTCGGGTTTGATGGCGATAGCCCGCTTGTAGGCAAGGATCTCTTCGTCGTTACGCGCCATTTTGCCAAAGGTCAGCCCAAGAGAATATTGGGTGTCGGCGTTGCCGTCGTCAAGCCGGATCGCCTGACGGTAAGCATCGACGGCGTCTCTGTATTGGGCGAGGGCATAGCTCGACGCACCGATATTTATAAACGTCGCGGGCCACTCAGGACGCAGTTTTGCTGCCGCTCGCGACGCACGCAGAGCGTCCGTATGACGGCCAAGTACGCCGTAACAATATCCCGCTTGATACCACGCCTCAGCATAATTTGGGTCAGCCTCAGCCGCTTTTTCAAAATACGGCAATGCACGCGTATAATCGTCACGCGAGAGCTGCGCGAGCCCCAGTGAGTAAAGGCGTTCGGCGGACGAGCGCTTGTTTTTAACTGTCTCGGCGACGAGCGAGGTAAACGTCTGAACATCCGATATTTTTAACTGCGAAATGCGTTCGGCAGGCACGGCAAAGTTGAGATTTTGCCCTTCGGCGGCCTGCAAAGTCGCGACACCTATCACCTGACCGGCCATATTTACGACAGGCGAACCCGAAGATCCGGGCGAGATCGACGCGGTGATCTGGATGATTTTGCCGTAGCCGGAGATTTCGCGAACAGCAGACACGATGCCGTTTGAGACCGAGCCTTCGAGCCCGTATGGATTGCCGATGACGACGATAGATTCGCCCTCCTGCGGAGCGGCTTTGACGATGGGCAGCGGCACGGCTAATTCACGCGGGACATCGACCTGGAGCAGTGCAAGATCGCCTTCGCCATCGACGGCGATGACGCCGCGGACAGTGTATTTTTTTCCGTTGAGCAGATGTATCTCGACGCGGTTTGCACGCTCGATGACGTGGCGGTTTGTGATGACGCGATCAGCCGCGATGAAAAATCCGCTGCCGCGCGCCAAGGTGTTGTCCTTAACATCGAATGTCTCGATAGCGACCGCCGAGGGTTTTATCCGCTTAACAAGCTCCGGCAGGAAATCCTGCGCGGAGGATTTGCCCACGAAGGACACGAAAAAGACGAAAATAAAAATTGCCGCGAATCTCTTCATTTGGCACGCTGCGAAGTCTGCCGTAATTATATGTTCTTTCACGCCGCGACCCAAATTTTTGCTGAGAAAAATGCACTTGGTTATGCGGCTTCGCCGCTCTATTTGCGGAAAAGCTCTGCTTTTCCGAGCGCACCCCTTAAAAGTTTTGCGGCTATGCCGCCGTTTTGTGCAGAAGACGGCGGCATAGCCGCATTGACCATTTAAACAGAAAACGGCGAAGCAGAGCTTCGCCGCAAATAGACGGGCATAGCCCGACTGAGTTTATAACTACTTGATTATCCCATTACCGTCTAGGGCGGTGTACACGTCTGACGAATAGAGGCCCAGCCATTTGTCGTAATTTGGGGTCTGGAATATCTGGTCGTAAACCATTGCGTTTAGGCTCTCTAGATCGAGAGAACCGGTGCGGCGATTGTCGTTGAGCCATTCGTATAGTTTGGTGTGAAACAGGAAATCGTTTCGCGTCGTGTCGAGGGCGATAAAGCTATCGAGCTTGGTGAACAGTCCTTTGAAATCGTCTTCGCTGAGGCCAGTTTTGGAGTTTTGACGGCGGATCATCGCAATGCTGTTAGCGTCCAGCGTGTTGTTGACCGAATAAGCACGGGCGAGTTTGTTCCAGTCGTCGTAGTGGACCGACGGCTCAAATTTCGCAAAATCGTCATACACACGCAGGATCGAATATTCGTCAACGACTATCGCTTTTGCCATCGCCATCGGAGCGGCGAGTATCGCGAGAGAGCCGGTTTTGGTCTCGGTCATCGCAACGCCGGTGGTGTCGATGACGTTTTTGCGGTCGGCGACGATCTTGTTAAAGCTTTCTTTGTGATATTTGAGCAGAGCCTTGTTTTCTTGATCGACCGGCATTGGGACAAGGTGCACAGCGGTGTTAATATTTTTAGCCTGCGTCAGATATCTCAAAAACATTTCGGGGCTGTAGAGTCCGGGGATCGCGTCGATGACAGCACCATTGGTGTCGATGACATAATGGATGCTGTTGCCGGTGATGGTGCGTTCGATCTTGCGGCCGTCACCGAAATCGATGGTGATACGCGGAGCCGGACGGACCGATTTCCAATGTAAAATATAGTTGTCGCGGAGGTATTTGGAGATCGCGGGGTTTGAGTAAAGGATGGCTCGAAATAAGCGGCTGTTTGCACAGGAAAATTCCTCGTTGAGGTTGCCGAGCAGGCGAAGCGTGAGGATCGGCTTGGTTCCGCTCTTCTTAACATCTTTTGCCGCACGTTTTGCCTGTTCGAGATCGGTGTACCAAAAAAGGTGTGATGTGTAATCGTCTTTTTGCATAGAGACTCCGTCGAGCGCCGCGGCGATACGTTTCCATTTATCATCTGCCTCGCCAGTTTTGGTAAACCGCTCGATGTCGTCGGCGTAACGGACAAACAAGGCATTAAGCCCGGTGCTGCCCATCGCGCGCAGATCGCGAATGGCCGATGACGAGACAACAGCGTTATTTGATACGGCATTTTCGGCAAGCTCCGCAACGGTTTTACCCGCAGCAAAAGCAGCCGTCGAAAGCACGAGAGAGATAGCTAGCGATGCGAAAAGGACTTTGATCTTCATATAAATAAACCTCTGGTTGGTAATAAATGAACGCAAGGCGTTTGAGTTCTTGCAGATTTTTTTGGTTGTCTGGCTAAATAAATTGTCGCAGAGTAGAATCGAAGATATGAAGATAGCCATAGCCGCTGACCACGCCGGTTACAAAGAGAAGGAAAACATCAAACAAAAGCTCGATAAAATGGGCGTCGAATACGAGGATATGGGAACGTATTCGCTCGATTCGGTGGATTATCCTGACTACGCGCGCAAGGTCGGCGAGGCCGTCGCTGCCGGTGAATTTGAGCAGGGATTGCTCGTTTGCGGTTCGGGAACCGGCATGGCGATCTCCGCTAATAAGGTGAAAGGTGTCCGCGCCGCCGTTGCCTGGAACGAAGACATCGCGCGTCTCGCACGCCAGCATAATAACGCCAACGTGCTGGCTCTCGCCGCCAGATTTATCCCCGACGAAGAGCAGGAAAAGATCCTGAAAGCGTGGTTCGGATCAAGTTTCGAAGGCGGCCGTCACGAGCGTCGCGTTGAAAAGATCGAGCAGATAGAGAAAGACGACCTAGTTTAATTCACTGAGTAGAGGTTGAACTTTTTCTGATCATTTAATTTATCTCGTCAATAAAAAATGCCCCCCCGGGCTGATCGGCAGACTCTGTAAATACAGCAGATGGGGTGATCTACTGCGCAATAAAATCAACATTTTCGAGATTGTCGGTCAAACTCAATACCTGTGTAGCCTGATCGAATCGGAAGCGTCTGGTTCTGACACTGACGGTCACGGTTGTACCTGCTTCAATGTCATCGAAACGGTAATAACCTCTGCGAGTTGTGATGGCGGTGCGGATGCCTCCACTTGCATCCGTTAGACGCACCATCGCATTGACTATTCCCCGGCCCTCAGCCGTCCTAACCTGTCCACTGACAGAAACACCAGCGGCTGTCACACC
>JAYVOS010000473.1:0-3156 GCA_043757775.1 Chloracidobacterium sp.
GGGGGACTTTCGTCAACAAATTCGCGAACGCCGACGGATATGCGTAATTTGCGGGATGAGCGAGCGCGTTCGGATTTCGACAGGACGCATGTGTTTAACCTGACGACCGTGTGGGAACTGCCCGCAGGTCGCGGAAAATGGCTTCGTAGAGATTCCCCGGCGTGGCTGAATCATGTCATTGGCGGTTGGACAGTTAACTCTATTCAGACGTTTATGACCGGCGAGCCTTTTAGTGTCCGTAGCGGAATTAGAACTTCCAACGGGGGACACGAATCTAGGGCAGATGTCCTGGATCCGAACCTAAGAGCACAACTTCAATTTGTTAACGGAATTGTAGGGCCAGTCGTTTTTGCGAATGCCAACGGATTTGCGATACCTGCACCAGGCAAAAATGGGGCGGGGCGCAACATCTTCGTAGCACCTAGTTATTACAACTTGGATATAGGGATAATCAAACAATTCTCTATTACAGAACGTTTCAAACTCGATTTCCGAACCGAAATGTTTAATGTTTTGAACCATACTAATTTTGACAACCCGCGCGATGCTTCGGTCGGTTCACCCAGCTTCAGATCAACTGTATTTGGACAAACCTGCTGTCAGGCAGTTTCTACACCAGGTTCACAAACGATCATTCAGACCGGTGAGTCATCAAGAGTGATCCAATTTGCATTAAAGTTGAAGTTTTAGAAACTTTACTTCGGTATTATTTGCTCCGCAGTCTATTTTGGACTGCGGAGCTTTTTATTTACGTTGTCTTGCTTTTGCCGCGTTTTGTGCGAGTTGGGCGGCGCGAGGAAGGGTTTCGAGGGCTTTTGCGACCTGAGGGTCGTCTTCGATTAGGACCTGATCTGCGGAGAGGGCTCCAAACGAAGCCATTACGATATTGTAGCGTAGCCTGAGTTTGATAAACGCGGCTTCGTTTTTTAGAGCTTGCTCGTCGAACTTAAAACCTGATGTCTTCATATAAGTATGAAAGGCAACGGCGAGACTTTCGTTAAAAGGCATATCACTCGGTGTAACCCGATTGCCAAAAGAAAAGAAGTTGGCACGAAAGGCATCCTGTCCGTAAATTCGTCCACTTACAACGTCACGGGCAAAAAAGAAGATCGGGTCAAGCAGAGCGGCCTGCGTCGTATTCAATT
The DNA here is from genome assembly GCA_043757775.1 of Chloracidobacterium sp. GTDB lineage: Bacteria > Acidobacteriota > Blastocatellia > Pyrinomonadales > Pyrinomonadaceae > OLB17. The sequence continues at coordinate 1,146 of JAYVOS010000473.1, forward strand.
CCTCGTTCTTAACTTTCTCATCCGGCATAATACCATCACCACCGAAAACCTTGCGGTCGGTGACGGTCCTCGCTTCGAAATACGCGCCGGCAAGCCCGGCGGGGCCGTCTGTGTGGTTGTAATAATCGTAGAGGTCCATTCGGGTGTAATCGCGTTGTATCGAGCGTCCACTCGGTGTCAAATAACGGGCGGATGTTAGCGTCAGGCCGGTGTTGCCGGGCAGATCAATGACGCTTTGAACGAGGCCCTTACCGAATGTCTTATCGCCGACGATCATTGCACGGTCGTCATCCTGAAAGGCTCCCGCAACTATCTCTGACGCTGATGCTGTATCTTGGTTGACCAGCACGACAAGAGGCATCGTTTCCGCCGCAGTATTTGCCGATCTCCATACCCGGTTGTCGATCCTTGTGCGGCCTTTCTGGGTCAATATCAATGTTCCTGCAGATAGAAATTTCTCGGCGACTTTAACGGCTTGTTCGACAATGCCGCCGCCGTTATTTCGCAGATCGAGCACGAGCGAACGCATCCCTTGACGTTTCAACTCCGCCATTGCAATATCGAGCTCTTCACTCGTCGTGTAGTTAAACCCTTCGGAAAGCTCGATGTAGCCGATGCCCGGCCGCAACATATATGCATCCGGTATCGAAGGCTGCGGTACGCGGTTTCGGTGGATATCGATGGTTTCGCTACGGTTTGTTGCGGCTCGTTCGACAGTCAAACGTAGGATAGAACCGTTAGTCCCGCGTATCTTGTCGCGAACCACGTCCGAGCTTTTACCGGTCATTTTTTCGCCGTTGATGGCGACTATCTTGTCGCCGTATCGGAGCTGTGACTTAAATGCCGGCGAACAGGGAAATGCGGATAGCACAAACGTGTCCATCACACCGCTGTGTTCGAAATTGGCGATCGTTGCACCGATGCCGGTGTAGCCGCTGCGCTCTTCATCAAGCAGATCTTTCCATTCGGTTGGGTCGAAAAAATTTGAGTGCGGGTCGAGCGAGCGTAATGCTCCACTCAGTGCTGATTTGGTCATTTCGCTGACGGCGATGCTTTTTCCCTCGATATGATTACGTCCGATGATATCTTCGGCTTCGCGAATGTCGGCAGCGATCTGCGATGGTTTGGAAAAATTAATGCTGGTTTCGCTGCCCCTATTGGGCGATCCGCCGGATGCCGCAAATGTGCTGCCTCGTTTTATCGAAAAAGGTTCGATCGGCTCCGGAAGTTTTGACTTGATCTGGGCGGAGGCGAGCGGAACGGCCATGACGACGAAAATATTGAGCAGTATTAGCTTTTTCATAAACGAATGAAAAACAGAGATCTTGAGTCGAGGATACTCATGATCGAGAAAGAAAAATGACCAGCGGGTGTGGCGGCACCCATGCACCCACCGGTCAACAGTTTTGTATGCCTAAGTTATACAACTAACTGTTAAACATTTCCAGAGAAACAAACGGATTTTTGTTTCAGATAAATGATCAACGGAGAAATTCGCAAAAGCAATATTTTGCACGTCGCTCGCGCATAAGTGCGCGTAGCCCGCGCGTCTCCGCGCTTTAAAAGCGCGACTCCGCGCAAATGAAGCGCAGCTCCGCGCGATTGAAGCGCAGTATTGCGCGACTGTCGCGCGGCTCTCGCCCCGATCCCTTTGTCGATCAACGATCGGCATTTTTCACAACGCGATTTTCACGCTAAACGACACGATTCCCGCCATTAACACCAAAATTCTTGCTCTAAACAACACAAGCTCCGTCCTAAACAACACAAGCTCCGTCCTAAACAACACACGTCCCGTCCTTAACAACGCGATCTTCATCCTAAACAGCACCATTCCCGCTCTGAACGACAGATGTTTATGTCTCAACAACAGATCTTTCATCCTCAACAAGTCGTTTCTGCCCCTCAACAAAAAATGTCCCGCCCTCAACAACAGAATTCTCCCCCTAAACAACACATTTTTCACCCGATCAAGCCTTGTTTACAGCCTTTGACGAAATCCGTCTCCTGC
>JAYVOS010000474.1:0-3133 GCA_043757775.1 Chloracidobacterium sp.
GGTGCCTCAAATACGGGTATGGACTATCGAGAATTTTCGACCGACTGTAGCGACATTCCCGTCGGCGGACTGTATCAGATCAATCCAGACTGGTTTGGCGGAAATCCGCCTCCGCCGCATTTTATGGTCTATGTCGCCGTCGATGATGTTGACGAGAACGCAAAATTGGCCGTCGAACTTGGCGGCGAGATTCATAAAGGCCCGATGGACATACCCAACGTCGGACGTATGTGCATCATTCAGGACCCTGCCGGAGCGGTTTTTTGCACGTTTCGGGCGAGCAATTAAAGGAGGAGAGAAAAATGGCTGAATTTGATATACCCGCACCGGGAGCGATCTACTGGCGGGAACTGGCAACGAGAGATCTGCCCGCTTCGATGGAATTTTACTCAAAACTGTTTGGCTGGGATCTGCCGCAGACAAAGATATCGCCGATGGATTATAAAGAGATCCAGATGGACAATGTCGCTTACGGCGGCATGATGCCGATAGACGAAAAATGGCCCGCTGAAGTGCCATCACACTGGACGACCTACATAGCGGTCGCAAATGCTGATGAGACCGTAGCGAAAATTACGGCTAATGGCGGCAGCGTCCGTGTGCCTGCATTTGACGCCCCAGGCGTCGGCCGAATGGCGATGGTCACAGATCCGACCGGAGCCGGATTCTCGATCATTCAGTTCACACAACCGATGTAAGAAAGAAATTAACCACTAAAATACACGAAAAGACACTAAAAGGAAGTAATCCTAATTTAGTGTCTTTTCGTGTATTTTAGTGGTTACTATTTCTTAAGATTTCCGTCCGTATCGAATATTTCGACAGTCGCGGCATATTCTTTTGCCTGCGGCAGAACTTCGTCAGCATCACCGACTATTACTATCGCCATCTCGTCCGGCCGAATGTGTTTGACCGCAACACGCTTAACATCATCCACTGTCACGGCATCGACATTTTCCCGATACGTCTGTAAATAATCATCCGGCAGTCCGTATAGGTGCTGATTGACTATCAAATTTGTCAAACCTTCTTGCGTTTCCGCACGGATTGGGAAGACACCTGTAAGGAAATTTTTAGCATCGGCAATCTCGTCATCACCGACATGTGCGTCGCGAATTCTATTGAGTTCGTAGAAAAATTCTTTGAGCGATTCACCGGTCACCGATGTGCGCACTTCGGCAGTTGCTTCGAAATCACCGGCGAGTTTTTTGGTGCCGAGGCGGGTGTACGCCCCGTATGTGTAGCCTTTTTCTTCGCGAAGATTCATAAACACACGCGAAGACGCCCCCGCCCCAAGTACTTGATTCATCACAATTAACGGAAAATAATCGGGATCAGTGCGTTTTATGCCGAGATTTGTAATGACGATATTCGACTGTGCCGAGCCTTTCCGATCGACGATCGTCAGGCTGCGTGCGGTGCGTCTAGGCGGTGCCTCAAATTTTTCCCAGCCCACAGTTCCCTGCTGCCAGTCACTGAAATGGTCGTTCAACTCATCAACCACCTCGTCGAGTTTCACATCGCCGACGGCAATGAACATCGCGTTATTTGGGATGAACGCCTCACGATGAAACATAATCAGCCTGTCGCGGTCGAGCTTTTCAATGTCGGCTGCGTTTGGCGAGACTTTCGAATACGGATGCTTGCCGTAAATTAGTCGTGCGGATTGTTCGCCGGCGAGAAAACCGGGCTGAGAACGCTGAAATTTGAGATGCTCGACCGTATTTCGTCGGTAAAGATCTAGCTCGTCCTCGGGAAACGTAGGACGCAGCACCACCTCCGCCATCATACCGAGCACCTCAGTGCTGTAAAGCGACAAAGACGAGGCCGAAACGGTCGTAAAATCATCGGACGCACTTGCACCGATACCGGCACCGAGCAGCTCGATCTTTTCGGCAAGCTGTAAGCTGGTGTAATTTTCGGTTCCCTCGGTCAACATCGATGCCATCGCCGAGGTCATTCCGGTTGCTCCATCAGGGTCATTGATATCACCTGAGTGAAACGCCAACCTGTAACTAACAAGCGGCAAGCGTTCGTCTTCGAAAACGATGACACGCAACCCGTTATCAAGCACCGTTTGCTCAGGTCTGGGGATGTCAAACTTAACCGGAGCCAACGCCTCCGGTGCATTTTTTCTGAAATCTAAAGTCATAATTGAGTTAGCCACGGATCTACACAGATAAAGATAAAAAACTATTTTTCAATTGCCGCAGATTTAGGTTTTATCCGTGTCTATCTGTATAAATCTGTGGCAATACTTCCTAACCCTTTCCGGCAGGGACGACATCGAGCAACGCTCGATTTTCTGTATTGATGTAAACGCCGACAGCATGGCGGATCTGTTCAGCTGTGACTGCGAGCAGATCATCGAGGTCGGTGTTAACGATGTTTGGGTCGCCATCGTAGAGCGTAAATTCAGCTATCGACTGTGCCCGTGACATTGAAGATTGACGCATTCGGACAGCGTCATTAATAAGCTGATTTTCGATCTTTTCCATTTCCTCGGCGGTCGGGCCGTGAGCGGCAAGATCTTTGATCTCGGCCATAATGGTTTCGCGGATCTTGCTCAGATCTTTTTCCGGTTTAGGGATGGCACCGACAAAAATGCTCGACGGGCCGCGACGTTCATCGGTGAACCCAAACAATTGAATGACTGACTCCTCGCCCTTTACGAGTTTTTGATAAAGCCGTGAGCTTTCACCGTCATACAACACTTTTCCTGCTAGATAGAGGGCGTTAAACTCCGGCGTACGTCGCTGCGGTATCTTCCAGCCGATGAGAAAGGCAGGAAAAGGAGCGAGCTTGTCTTCCCATTCACGGTAATTCTTTGCGACCTCGACCGGCTCAGTTACATCGAGTTCAGGCGGCAAAGGTTGTGAAGCAATGTCGCCAAAATAAGTCTCTATCAGTTCTTTCGCAGCTACGGTTTCGAAAGCACCTGACAGCACAAGCACCGCATTATTAGGCGCATAATAGATGCGAAAAAATTCCTGAACGTCTTCGACCGTCGCGTCGTCGAGGTGCTCCATCGAGCCGATCGTCGAATGCGAATTGGCAAAATTCTTGTAGATCATCTCGTTGATCAAGTCGAATATCTGACCGTAAGGCTGATTGTCGTAACGCAGACGCTTTT
>JAYVOS010000475.1:0-11632 GCA_043757775.1 Chloracidobacterium sp.
CACCTTGCCAAGCTGGTCGGCGGGCATATCGTTGAGAACTTTGATGTTCTTAAAATGTTGTCCTGCAGTCTCAACCTGTGGCGTTGGTGCAGCCGTCGCAGGCGTCTGCGTCTGCATCAAGCCTTTCGGCACCATAAATGACCCTGCAAAAACTGTAAACGCGAATACTGCTATAACTTTGATCTTTGTCTGTAAATACATTTATTGCTTAATTTGTCCTATAAATCTGAAATCTGAATCGATTAGCTCATCCAATTGACCCCGGCCTCGGAATTCCATTTTGTTGTAGTCTTCTTTAATTTTGTCCAAAACTCGATCGAGCTGCGGCCTGTGATGTCGTTTGCACCAAACCGCGATTCGTTCCAGCCGCCGAATGAGAAAGGCTCACGCGGGACGGGTACGCCGATGTTGACGCCGATCATACCGGCGGAGGCGTGCTCCATCACATATCTCGCGGCACCACCGCTCTGCGTAAAGACGGCTGCGGCATTGCCGTACGGATTATTATTTTCGATCGCGATGGCCTCGTCCAATGTGTCTGTGTGCATGATCGAAATGACCGGGCCAAATATCTCTTCGGTCGCAACCGACATATTCGGCGTGACACCGTCGATCACAGTCGGGCCAACATAAGTGCCGCCCTCTTTGCCTGCGACGACGGCTCCGCGGCCATCGACGAGGATCTTTGCCCCATCACGTTCGGCGGCAGTGATGTAATCCTCGATCCTTTGTTTAGCTGCCTGCGAAATAACGGCACCAAGGTTTGTGCCTGGAATTATCTTGCGAGCTTCGTCACAGATCTGAGCGATTATCGGATCGACATTCCCAACCGCAAGCATCGCGGATGCTGCCATGCACCGCTGTCCGGCACAGCCCGACATTGAAGCCGTAACATTTGTCGCGGTCATCGAGGGGTTGGCGTCCGGCAACACAAAGAGGTGATTTTTCGCACCACCGAGAGCGACGCAGCGTTTTAATTTGTCGGTCGAGGCACGATAGACGATCTGTGCGACCTTGGTAGAGCCGACAAAGCTGACGGCCTCAATATCGGGGTGCGAACAGATGCCTTCGACGATTTCTTTGCCGCCCTGGATGACGTTGAAAACACCGTCCGGCAAGCCCGATTCTTTTAATAACTCAGCCATACGCCCGACCGAAAGCGGCACGAGTTCCGAGGGCTTCATTATCATCGTGTTTCCAAGCACAAGAGCATTTGGCATCGTCCAATTCGGCACCATCAGCGGAAAGTTAAACGGTGCAATTGACGCGACTACACCGACCGGAAAATGCTCAGTGCGGCATTCGACGCCTCTTGAAACTTCGAGGATCTCTCCCGAAACCAGCTGCGGCATCGAGCAGGCAAATTCTGTAAGCTCGATGCTCTTTTCGACCTCAGCACGCGCCTCGTCGTATGTCTTACCGTTTTCCTCAGAAACCAGCAAGGTGAGCTCGTCGAGATGTTTTTCTAGCAGATTGCGGTAGCGGAAAAACACCTGAACGCGCTCTTTGATAGGCGTTTTGCCCCAAGCGTCGGCAGCGTTCTTTGCCGAGGCGACGGCCGCGTTCAACTCTGCCGAGGTGGACATCGGGACGGTTGACAGTAAATCGCCGTCGAGAGGCGAGATGACATCGAGGTCACCAGTAGCCGTGCTGTCCACAAATTGACCGTTGTAATAATTCTTAACTCTTTGGTATTTCATTGTTTAATTCTTTAGGCGGCAGAGCTTTCATTAGGGCGAAATGCACCACAAACGCTACACCAAAGCCGACAAACCAGCCATAGTCGTAAAGCGTTGCTAGACTTGGAATTATCAACCCTATCCATGCAAAAAAGCAACCCAAAAGCGTCGCAATTATCGCACGAAAATTCCATCCGCCGTAAACGCCTTTAGTGCGGTAGAGATCGCCGAGGTTCAAATTCTTTTTGCGGATCAGCCAATAATCTGCGATCAGCACACCGGCGATCGAGCCCAGGCCGCCCGAATAGCCGACGAGCCAGCCGAAAATATAGCCCGATGGGTCGGCAAGGAGCTTCCACGGTTGCATAAGGATACCGATAATTCCGGTTATCAAACCGCCGGTGCGAAACGAGATGAGCTTTGGAAAAGCGTTGGCAAAATCATTTGCGGGCGATACAACATTAGCCGCAATGTTTACCGACAATGTCGCCACAACGATTGTAAACATCGATATCGCAACGACTATCGGCTGCGAGAATTGACTGACGAGTTTGACCGGATCCCAAGCGTCAGCGGGATTGATCTGCGGAAAAACGACAACCGCAGCGGACGTAATCAAAATACCCATCGCAGCAAAGATGACCATCGTCGTGGGCAAGGCAATGACCTGGCCGACGGCCTGTTCTCTCTGGCTCTTACCAAACCGCGTAAAGTCCGGCATATTTAGCGAAAGCGTCGCCCAAAAGCCGATCATTCCTGTCAACGACGGTATAAACACCGGCCAGAACGTGTCAAAAGTGGTCAGTTTGCCCGGCTCGTGCAGTAAAAATCCGATGCCGCCAGCCTGATACAGAAACCAGCCGAGCAGCAGAGCGGTCATAATAAGCACATACGGAGCCGCCCAATTTTCGACCATTCGGAGCAGATCCATTCCGCGATAGATAATGACGATGTTCAAGCCCCAAAAGAGCATAAACGACAGCCACTCCGTCGGCGTGTGTCCGCCGATCGGCCCGCCCAGCAACGTCGGCCAGTCATGAATGAGTGCCTTAAACAATGTCTGTAGAGCTGTGCCGCCGATCCACGCCTGTATGCCAAACCAGCCGCACGCGACGATCGCCCGCATCAACGCTGGTAAGTTTGAGCCAAATGTTCCGTAAGCAGCACGAGCAAATACCGGGAACGGAATGCCATATTTCGTGCCTGGATGCGAATTGAGCAAAATCGGCGCAAGCACGATGACGTTACCTAGCAGGATCGTCAGCAATGCCTGCCACCAGTTCATCCCCGCCGAGATCAGCCCCGTCGCCATCATATACGTCGGTATGCAATGGGCCATCGAGATCCACAGAGCCGCGTAGTTATACGTCGTCCAATTGCGTTTCGCGACCGGCACAGGGGCGAGGTCGGCGTTAATGAGAGCCGAACCGGAGATCTCCGCCAGGGCGGTCGCGTTCAGCTCAACCCTGCCGTCATCGTGTTGGATAGTTTCGGTCATACTAATAATCCTGCTTCCATTCAGGGCATCGTTTCATAGGTTAAAAGGTTCTGTGTTTGAAACGATTATAGACTCTTTTTGTAGATCTTTAGCCTTTTCCGCATTATTTGTCAGTAAAATTATTGACGCAACTTTCAGCTCAGCCAATATTTCAGCCGCCGGTCGATAGCTGCGTGCATCAGCCAAATATCCGGCCTTGACGTAAGCCTCGGCCTGACCAAATTCCTTTTTATATTTAACGCTCTCCATCAGAGCGAGGTGACCATTCCCCTTGCCTTCCTGATCGAGATAGATAATGATGCCTCGTCCCGCTCGTTGAATTGCCGCTTGAGCCGCCGCCATCTCTGCCGCACATTCGCATTCGACGCTGTTAAAAACATGACCCCCGATGCACGCGGAATGGACGCGGCAAAGCACATTTTCCACCCCGGCGACGTCGCCCATTACGAGAGCGATCGACTCGGCCTGGCCGTCGTAATATAAAATTTCTGTAAATATGCCGAACTTTGTTCGCAGATCGCGTTCGGAAAGTCGAATATTCATTTTAGCAAAGGTTCAGTCTTGGAATCTCTGACAATTATAGGACGAAAACGTAACAGACGAAACTATAAACCAAGGCAATTTAGCAAAAGGCGCGGGTTACGTTACACTGAAAGCCAAACGGAGATAAGTTGGGTGGAGGAACAAATGGGCTCTGGAACACGGCTTGATGGAAAAGTGGCGATTATCACGGGTGCAACCGGCGGCATCGGCGAGGCGACGGCAAAGCGATTTTTGGATGAAGGTGCGAGTGTGATGCTCGTCGGACGCTCGGCGGATAAGCTAAAAGAAACTTTGGGAAGGCTCACGGCCTTCGGCAATGTGGCCATGTCAGTCGCTGATGCAACTGACGAACAAGCAACTGCCGCTGCTGTTGCCGCTACAGTCGAAGCCTTTGGCGGTGTCGATATCCTACTCGCAAATGCCGGAACGGAGGGCAAGATCGCACTCATCGAGAATCAAACTGTAGAGAATTTTGAGGAAGTTCTCCGCACCAACGTGATCGGCGTCTGGCTGTCAATGAAATATTGCGTCGAGCCGATGAAAAAACGAGGGCGAGGTTCGATGATCGCTCTTTCGTCAATATCGGGTGTTATCGGTGTCCCGGCCGGTTCTCCTTATTTCGCCAGCAAACATGCTGTTTGCGGTCTTGTAAAGTGCGCGGCTCTGGAGCTTGGGCCATTTGATATTCGCGTCAACGCCATCGGCCCCGGACCGATCGACAACCGAATGATCCGCGCCATCGAAACGCAAATTTCACCTGAGAACCCCGACGCGATGCGCGACGGACTCTTACAACAGATCGCTATGAAACGCTACGGCACCAACGAAGAAGTTGCAAATCTTGCATTGTTTCTCGCGAGCGACGAGGCATCATACTGCACCGGCAGCATCCACATGATCGACGGCGGATTTACGGCTGCGTAGTTTGACGATTTTTCGATCTCTTGAACATGTTTCAGTGCTAAAAACAGTTGTCAATACCGGCTCCCAACCTGACTCAAACCCAGACACATCCGGTCAATCTCGATTAGGTCCTTCATGCCTCCTTTGACGATCCAGTGGAATGCCTTCCATTCCTGCCCGACCTCGTCTTTTACGATCACGCCGTCAAATTTAGGTGTACCTTCGTTCAGCTTAGGTACTTTTGCATCCGTGATCCACTTACCTTTTATGGCTGCGGCACCTGCTCCCTGAAACCAGATATATGTGCCGTCCGCGTTGATCTGGAGTCCTGGAGCCTTGCCCCAGGCGACGAAATTGCCGCCAACCGCAACTTCTGTAAGCCGCCATTTGCCAAATAGATATTTTATTTCCGGAGCATTGGGTGAGATGGTTGCGGGTGCTTGGACCAGTGACGAATCGACCCATTCATCCCAGATTTTAGCGCAACCCGTATAATGGACTTTGTACCTACGATTACCGGTTTCAATGATGGTACCCCGATTATGACCTCGGTTGAGGTCGTAGAATGTATCAACCTGATCACCTACCGCAAAGGTCCCCACAGTTGTTTTCGGGCGACCGGTGGTTGTCAGATCCTCCGTTGGCTTCTTAGGATTTTGCCCGTCGCGAGAACGAACGTCAGAGGGAAGGGTGTGATTAAAATAGACGTTCGGAGCATTCGGATCGTCGAGCTGCACTCGATAATACAGGGTTCCTCCTTCTTTCAATACCCCGATTATTGTTCCGGGCTTCCAATCCTTGGACAAGTTCGGTATCTCGACCTTATCGCCGACCTTCCATTGAGCCTGAGCAACCACCGCGAAGTTAAAAATTACTAGCATCATCAATGTCAGAAATATTAAGAGAACTATCTTTTTCATTATTTCTCCTTATTCAACCAGATATCAGACCTTTACGCATTCGCCGCGTTTGAGAAATTGACCGTCGCCCTGTTTGCCGGTGTGTTCGCCGTTCTCGATTATAACGCGGCCGCGTGAGAGGACGGTTTCGACTTTGCCTTTCATCTTCCAACCCTCGTATGAGCTGTAATCGACGTTCATATGTTCGTTCGCAACGCCGAACGTGTGTTCTGTGTCGGGATTGAAAATGACAATATCAGCATCCGAACCCACGGCGATGGTGCCTTTCTTTGGAAAAAGACCAAACATCTTCGCAGCGGCAGTCGAGGTGAGCTCGACAAAGCGGTTGAGCGAGATGCGACCCTCAGCAACGCCGCCGTTGTAGATGAGATTCATGCGGTTCTCGACGCCGGGAGCACCGTTTGGGATCTTGGTAAAATCGTTGATGCCGAGCTCTTTCTGCTCCTTCATACAGAACGGGCAGTGATCGGTCGAGATTACTTGCAGGTCGTCCATCTTCAGGCCTTTCCACAACTCGTCCTGGTTATGCTTTTCACGCAGCGGCGGCGTCATCACGTATTTCGCACCTTCGAAATCGTCGCCGTAATCTTCGATCGAGTGGAAAAGATACTGCGGGCAAGTTTCCGCAAAAGCCGGAATGCCGCGATCCCTCGCTTGTCTTATTTGATTCAAAGCATCCGTGCAAGAAAGGTGGACAATATAAACCGGCGATTCCGCCATCTCGGCGATAGCGATCGCACGATGGACTCCCTCGGCCTCGGCGATGGTCGGCCGCGTGAGAGCGTGATATTTCGGAGCAGTTCTACCGTCGGCGAGGAAGCGTTTGATGATCTCGTTGATGACGATGCCGTTTTCGGCGTGCATGCAGATGAGGCCGCCGCGTTTTCCGGCCGCCGACATCGCACGAAAGATCGTCGCGTCGTCCGCCAGAAACACGCCCGGATACGCCATGAACAGCTTGAACGACGTGATGCCCTCGTCCATCAGCTTGTACATCTCTTTCTCGTCGCCGTCCTCAAACTCGGTCGTGATGAGATGAAACCCATAGTCGATCGCCGTCTTGCCCTCGGCCTTTTTGTGCCACGCGTCAACGCCCGCGGTCATCGACTCGCCCTTCGTCTGCACCGCAAAATCGATGATCGTCGTCGTCCCGCCAAACGCCGCCGCCCGCGTACCCGTAAAGAAATCGTCCGACGCAAAAGTCCCGCCAAACGGCAGCTCCATATGCGTATGCGGATCGATCCCGCCCGGGATCACCAGCCGCCCGCTCGCATCAATGACCGCAACGTCCTCGACATTGATCTCTTTCCCGATCAACGAAACGGTCCCGTCCTCGATCAAAATGTCCGCCCTGTAGTCATCAACCGCAGTAACAACGCGTCCGTTCTTAATCAGTGTTTTCATAACGATATCCCGTCAATAACAAATAACGTCGTCAAGCTCTTCCCTCAGGCCGATAGAAGTCCGCAAGGTTTAATGAATGAACTATGTCCTTTTCCATGAGTTTCCCCAAAGCCTATCGTCTGCGCCGCTAGCGCTTCTAATCATCTATAAGAACTTCTTAGGCTTCTCTACAATCAGCGTGTCACTGTCCGCGAGAAATATCTCGATTTTCACCTTGTTCTTGTTGGGATAAACGATCTGCAAATAATTTATCGGCTCAGTGGTCGTTCCAATTAACGATGTTCCAACATAGAATGACACATAATAGTTCCCCGCTGGTTCTAGATGCCATTTCTTCATGCACTCTACAAAAACCTCGTCTCTAACAAACCTTATCTTTAATCCGCGCTGAGAATTAGATACTTCGGTTACCTTTGAAACCGTCCCATTTTCTGAAACTTCCAAGGCGTAACCAAACGACATGCGGAAATTGGCCGCTTTGGCCGCAATTTCCCATCGGCACGGTATGATCGTGCTTTCCATCGGCTCCGCATCTTGACCCAGGACTGGAATAGCGACGAGCAGGAATATTACAGATACGAAAAACGCTTTTATGGAGAATCTGATCAATTTCATATCGTTGGCGACTCCCTATATCCTTGGGGCTTTGCCCACCGATGAGCGGAAAAGCTGTGCTCTTCCGTCGACCTAATAAATGAGCTACGCGGCAATGCCGCTCGTTTATGATAGGCGGCTTGAGCCGTCTTTCCGCGTTTCGCGGCACATAGCCACGCTGTTTACGGCGTGGACAGGTCGCCGAATGATCTCGAAGGGCGTTTTAACGTCCTTATCATTCCAATGGCTTACGCCGGTTCGAGTAAGGGCGTTAAAACGCCCTATGGATCTCGATCAACCGATCACCACGCCCTAAAGTGCGTGGCTATCTGCCCTTCGGGAAAGCCTCGTGAACGAGGCTAACCACGACTATTCCGTCGGCTTCTTCTTCCGCGTCAGGCCGGACTTCTTATCGGATTTGCGGACAAAGCCCATGGCTCCGTAGAGCGGGCTGTCGTTGCCGTAGGCCGGATCGCCGGCGACGCCCATTCCGACCTTTGAGCGTTTGTCATTTAGGGCGGCGTATTTGTCGTCGCGCACATCGCGTTTCATCTTGAGCTCGGATTCGACATCGGCGATCGCCGCGTCATCAGCAGCAGCCGCGTCGATGTCCGCGAGGAAATCGGTTTGAGCGATCCCATTAAACTTGACACTCTTAGCACCCTCGACCCAAGCGTCGTTCATCACGTTGCACTTAACCCTAACAGCTTTATTATCGACCTTTGCCATACGTTTTCTCCTTATTAATCAGTGTTTTATTGTATTTTCACCCAGATAACGAAGTAAAATTTACTCGACGCAAACATCGTATACCCGATCAGAAAAACATTTCAAGTCATCTAAAATGCGTTCCACGTCATATAATTTACGAATTATGTCGCTTAGTTAGCTTTCCAAGTCATATAATTTTCAAATTATGTCGCTTGGTTAATGTTCCAAGTCACATAGTTTGCTTCCCAAACGACATCATTTGAAGACTTGATGACCAACTTTTGTCATCAAAAAGCCAAACTATCATCAAGAGCGACAATGTTAATTGTCAAAGACTGATTTACATCTTACGAACTAACCCGTCATTTCAATCTATTGGCCGCTTTATATTTGGCAATGACCTGGCGGGCAAATTTCCTCGCCGTGCCCCTTTCCCCTATCTTGCTCTTATATTCCCATACTACACGCAACTTCAAACCATCGTCGCTATTCTTGACGATCATGCCCGTTGCGTATCGCACGGGGTTCTTTTCTTCGGTAGGGATCGACTTTTCGTCGGCGTAGATGATGGAGAAATCGGCCGCTTCGGCAGTGTCGACTATCTTTAGCCCTTTGACCTTGGCCTTATTGATTTCAGCGGCGATCTGCGCGTATTCGGGATGCTCCGGCTCGATTGGTATAAAGACTTTCGTCAGGTTTTTGAGATCAGAGGTCTTTCCTTTTTCAAACTGCTGCCCGAAGACAAACATCGAAGGAACAACCAGCATAATAAACAGGAATAATAGTTTTTTCATATATATATTTCGGACGTTCGTGCAACGTCGATCAACTAACATAGAGCCAAGCCGGCATCTAGGGCCGCGATGCATTTATCAACTGTATCCGTTGTCGAATTAAGCATCAGTCCCGTGCGGATGACGTTGCCGTAAAGGCCGCCTTTGCCGACCAGGACGCCTTGGCGTTTCGTTTCTTCGAAGACGCGGAGGACGAGGTCGGGTGCCGGTTCTTTGGTGTGGCGGTCTTTGACGAGTTCGATCGCCTGCATCAAGCCTATGCCGCGAACATCACCGACACAAGCATGCTTTTCTTGCAGCTTGAGCAGTTCATTATGGAAATAATCGCCGACAACGCGGGCGTTGGTGCGAAGGTCGTCTTCTTCGATCACTTTGATAACCGCAAGGCCGACTGCCGACGAAACAGGATTGCCGCCAAATGTCGAAAATGTCAGTCCCGGGAACGCGTCGGCGACCTCGGGTGTCGCAATAGTCCAGCCGATTGGGGCACCGTTGCCCATCCCTTTCGCGGAGGTGATGATGTCCGGCTCGACGCCCCAGTGCTCGATGCCAAACCATTTGTCGCCCGTGCGGCCCCAAGCGGCCTGCACTTCGTCGGAGATGAACAATCCGCCGTGGTTGCGTGCGATCTCAGCGACGCGAGGGAAATATTCCTTAGGCGGAACGATAAATCCGCCGACGCCAAGCACCGTTTCGGCCATGAACGCCGCGATGTTGCCGGTCGTCGTCGTATTGATCAACTCTTCGACGTCATCCGCACAAGCGACTCCGCACGTCGGGTATTCGAGCTTAAACGGACAGCGATAACAATAAGGTGCATGGGCATGGACGACGCCCGCAACCTGCGAAGCGATGGGTTTCCAGGTCTTATGTCCGATCGTCGAAAGAGCCGTCGCCGACCGTCCCGCATAGCTGTGACGCAACACGACGATCTCGTTATTACCCGTCGCGATCTTGGCCGCGAGTATCGCAGTATCGTCAGCCTCAGTGCCGCTGTTCGAGAAGAACGACTTCTTCAAATTCCCCGGCGTGATCTCAGCCAGCTTCTCCGCCAGATCGCCCTGCGGCCCGTTCGCATAGAGCGTTGACATATGAGCGATCTGATCGACCTGCTCTTTCCACGCGGCGTTAACCCTCGGATTGGCGTGCCCGACGCTGACCGTCAGCACGCCGCCAAAGGCATCGAGATATCTGTCGCCCTTATCATCCCAAACGTATTCGCCCTCGCCTTTGACGAGAGCGAGCGGCTCCTGATAATAGGTCGCGACGGCCGGAAAAAGAAATTCCTTGTGCTTTTCGACAGCACTCTTTAACGATGATTTTTGTTCTGCTTGTGTCATATATTTATTCCGCGAGAAACGTGGCTTTCTATTTACAAGGGTTAATGACCTTGCCGCCGAGTTCCACGGCCTTTTTTTGGTCTTGTATTGCGAGCGTTTTAAAACTTACGCCGTTTGGTTTGTATCTACAGTTAATATCAGCCCTATCAAGATAATAATCTGGATTTTCGGGGTCAAATTCGATCGCTTTACTGAGGTCTGCCAATGCTGCGAGTAGATCATCATCAACGATGTCGAGCGTTGCTCTAAGTGCAAACAGCTCGCTTGCCTCCGGCGACTGCTTGATCCCCGCGTCGGCGTCCGCCCGGGCAAGGTCGTATTTATTGAGGGCCATATATGCTGTTGCCCGGCCGTAGAAACACGCAAAAACGGCCTTTGCGTTTAGGCACTCGGTATAGGACGCAACCGCCCCCGCGAAATTTTTTGCCTTCATCTTTTCACCTGCCGCCTTCATCGGAACTAACCAAGCCGAACTATCTACGGGTTTAGCTGTCGTCGAGGGTTTTTCGGGAGCAGTATTCATCAGCTCGGACAAAGGCCGAAGAACGATCTTTGCCGGCGTCGGCGTTGCTGTCTGAGCATAAACCATGCTTGACAGATTTGCCGCAAATCCGATAGTCATAAATGTCAAGATCATTATTTTTTGCATATTCACCTCACAGTAAAATTTCCACTACGTTTCATAAAGTTATCAAAAGTCTTGGACGAATATCACAAGAATTTAAACACCAATTTAGAGAGAAAAGCACGAAATAGGAATATCATTTTACCTCATTTTCGTGCGATTCGTGTGCTTTCGTGGTTAAGTTTTTAGAATAGCGAGTCCTTATCGTCCGCCCCGCCCATTATCGCCTTAGACACGTGACAGGCAATTCCGATCACTTAAGCTGTTCAAATAAAAATGCGTAAATATCCGCAGTCTCTCGATTCGTCTGTTCTTTTGTTCTGCCGCCAGCGTGTCCCGCATCATAATCGATTCGAAACAAGACGGGTTTGGAACCCGAGGTGGCAGCTTTGATACGAGCCGCCATTTTCGCAGACATCCAAGGCTCGACCCGCCGGTCGTTTATGCCTGCGGTGACCAATAGGGCAGGGTAATTAACACCGTCTTTAATTTTTAGATATCCATCCATCGCGAGCAGGGTTCGGAATCCATCTTCAGTACCGGTCGAACCGAATTCAGGGATATTTGCCTTGCCGTTTGGTGTAGTATCGTAGCGAACCGGATCGTTTATGCCGAACTGGA
>JAYVOS010000476.1:0-3114 GCA_043757775.1 Chloracidobacterium sp.
CTCTCGCCTCTTCGGAGATCGCATATTCTGCTTTACCAATGATCAAACGGCTTTCAGTCAAAAATACTCTCTGCCAGATCTTTTCAACTGCAAGCGACTGGATATGAATTGCGGCCGTAAGCTTTTCTTTGAACTGCTCCCGAATATCAATATTTGTCTGTAAAATATAGTGCCGTCGTAAGGCATCTATCTCGTCAGACTTTAACTCGCCCAGCTGCCAGTGTATTTGAGTATATTCATTCGATTCAGCGGGCTCAGCGACACTGCTATTTCCAAACGTGACCGTGACGGTCCAATCAGTAACAGGATTTGGTTTACGATCTGGAACCTTATCACCGAGATTCCAAAAGATCTCGCCATGTCTGATCGCACCGCGCCATTCGATAGTGCAGATAGATGAATCATTTTCTAGATCAGTTGAAATGGAAAGGTCCGAGTATTTTTCCGTGGCTTGGCGAAGTAAAACTGAGGATGCCGTTTCTATAGAAATTGACTTAGCTTCCGCTCCGACACGCTGATTGAGATCATCCTCAGAATTAAGCGTGAAACAATACTTAATGGAAGCCTCATCACCGTCCGATCTGATTATTGTCTGCGGCTTAGCTACGACAAACGAGTCCAATATTGCTTTTATATCAATGATCGGCCGTCCGTCACCTTCGTCAACGATCAACATTGCTGCGGCAAGTTCTTCCGCCGTTGACCCCATGCCATCGAGCGACAGCATGAAAAGCCCTTTAAGGATCAGCTTGGCAGGTAGCCTTTGATTTACAGGCGTCTTGCCGACGACATCGCGGTCAAGCTCGTCAAACATCACAAATGCTTCTTTCAGATCTTTGACCTGCCGTAATCTTGCCTCGACGGCATCAAACACTTCATCGAGACCAATAAGCGAATTAGCAGGGCGTCCGAGAATTCTTACACCGGCCTCAGCCGCAAAACTAAGCAGTGAGAAATCCTGTACATGCAGCCTTATCAGAGGTGCGATCTCGAGCGTCGCCGGATGCAAAGGATAGAGAGCGGTAAAGCGCGGCTCGCTCCAGCGAAATGCAGTCAGACCGGAAGAGTAATTCTTGTAAATGTCATGTAATATCGGCCGTGCCTGCTCCTTTTTAATAAAGATATTGGATTCGACGATCTTGTATAGATGTTCCTGATCTAGATAATCGATCACGTAGCTTCCCGAGATGGATAAGTTAGCACCGTCTGCACCGGCAATATCATCATCCAAAGCAAGTCCGACAAATATGCCAAGTGATTTCGCCGCTTCAGCCAATTCACTTAATATTAAGCCGTCGTCTCGCGAGACTCTCAACTCACGTCCGTGTGCCGTATCGACCAGCAAGATGAACGGCTTATCGCCCGCTGCTTGAACCCCTTTCAGCAATAATTCATTCAGGGAATTGTTCAATCTTTCCGGCTCGTCACCTATGAGTTTGGCTATAGCAGCCTTGATCTCTTCGAGCAGTGTCGCATGGGAACCGCGATGAACAAATGCGACTGATCCGTGACGCCGCGGCAAACGCTCGGCACTGGCAGCGACATGTTGATCGGTTATTTTGCTGCGGACATCAGGCTGGGAAAGTATCGCCCCTGTGCACGCCAGGAAATGACTTTTTCCTACCCCGCGATATCCCGCGAGTGCAACGGCCAATCCCTGTCCCGGACGAACGCTCATCACCGCTTCTAACCATTTAGCCATCAGATCTGCGGTAATATCCGTGAAATGATAACCAGCCAAAGTTTTAGCGGGATCGACGCCGAGGTCAGGCACGTTTGTAAACGAACTCACCTCAACGATATCTCTTACTTTTTCTTCGATGCGTTTCATAAAGCGGGTCACGCTAATATTTTGGGGCGTTTTGATTTTGGGATCAGCAGTAAATATTGGCTAGAGCGAAAGCCAACGTTATTTTATCAATTTTGGCGGTTTATTAAAAGATTTTTTACTATAAGCTATTGCAAAAAAAATACTCGTTACTGTGTAACAATCACAACTATATTCTTTTCACATGCATCATAAAGACGTTGATTTAGTATTACCATCGGGGCTACAATTTTTGTACCCACCGCGCAACTAATTTGGAGGCAGTATATGCATAGCGGAATTATCCAAAAAACCTCGGCTTCGTTTCTTGTAATTAGTCTTTGGCTGAGTGCGATAGCTATCGCACCTATTGCTGCGTATGCTCAAACGACATCGCCAACACCGGCCAGGGATAAAGATGCGAAAACGGCGACTCCTACCGCGACGCCCGTTACCGGCCCACTTAGCGCGAAAGATGATCCATCGCAGATCGGTAAACGCAACATCAACAAAGGTACCGACAAATTTTTTGGCTGGCTCGGTGGTTCGCAGGAAAAAGAGATGGCCATCGGCCGTCAGCTTGCTATGGAGGTTGAGCAGCAGTCAAAATTGGTTGATGATCCCGTCATCACAGAATATGTAAATCGCGTCGGCCAAAACATCGTGCTGCATTCTGATGCTAAAGTTCCTTTTACCATCAAAGTCATCGACAGCGACGAGGTAAACGCTTTTGCATTGCCTGGGGGATTCTTTTTCGTCAACAAAGGCCTGATCCTCGCCGCCGATAACGAAGCCGAGCTTGCCGGCGTTATGGCTCATGAGATCGCACACGTTTGTGCCCGTCACGCCATGGAAAATCAGGGTAAAGGCGCGTTCATGAATTATGCGGCAATGGCAGGCATTTTGTTTGGCGGGGCGATCGTTAGCAGCGTGTTGCAAAATGGCGGCGGCATCTTGACCGGTCTCGCATCGCTAAAATTTTCACGAGGTGCCGAAACCGAAGCTGATAATCTTGGTGTCCAGTATCTTTACGCATCGGGTTATGACCCGACGGCAATGTCCACGATGTTTGAAAAATTGGCGTCGCAGAATAAAAAGAAGCCGGGTTCGATCACTAAATTGTTTTCAACTCATCCGCAGTCGGTCGATCGACGCGACACGAGCCTGCAGCTCGTCGCCCGTTTTCCTGAGAAAGAAGAGTATGTCATTAGCACTTCTGAATTTCAGAGCGTGAAGAGCCACTTGCTACGCTTGAGCAACGCCCGTGCAAGTACTTCGCCTGACGTAGGCCAGGATGGTGACGATTC
>JAYVOS010000477.1:0-11599 GCA_043757775.1 Chloracidobacterium sp.
TTTGAGCTTAACAAGAAATTCTTTGACGGTAAGCCTGAGGTCTCGTGCAACACTTGTCATAACGGCCACGAGCGTCCGGTCGCTCTGCCAAACCTCAACGCGGTCGCCGCTCCCGAGGAACGTCCAAAACAGCCCGATGTTAAGCCGACGATCGATCAGATCTTAGATAAATACACAACCGCTCTCGGCGGTAAAGAAAATCTCACAAAGGTCACCTCGCGAACGATAAAAGCAAGCCGCGTCGAACCGGGCGGCAAGGCGATGGAAACAGAGTCAATTTGGCAAAAAGGCAGTAAAATGCGTGTCGAAACGACCTATCCAAATTATCTCGTGATCGAAGGCTATAACGGAACTGCCGCCTGGAAAGCGGGCAATGGTCAAGCCAAGGTATTGCGAGCCGACGAATCTGAGCAGATAAAACGCGAAGCACAGATTTTTGCCAACAGTGATCTGAAAGCAGTTTATACTAAGCTCGATTTTCGTTCCGTCGAACGTATCGACGGCAAAGAAGTTGATCTCGTCGTCGCTACGCTTGCCGATAACACTCGCGAAAGGCTGTATTTTGATGTTGCGACTGGCTTGCTCGTCCGCCGCATCTCGTCATCGACTACCGTGCTGGGACAGTTTCAATTTCAGGTCGATTACAGCGACTACAGAGATTTCGGTGGTGTGAAACTTCCGACGACGGTACGCTTTGCCGTGCCAAATATCAGTTGGACGCGAAAGATAATCGAGGTCAAGAATAATGAAAAGATCGACGACGGGAAATTTAAGAAGTAAATTTTAGCCACGACTGCATTAATTTTCTTATTCGTGCATTCGTGGCTAAATCCAAAAAATACTATGTCAAGAATAATCAAATGTGGACTAATTCAGGCTCATAACGTCGCGCCGACCGACGCTCCGATCGAGACTATCAGGAAAGCAAATATCGAGCACCAGATGAAAATGGTCGAGGACGCTGCGCGGCAGGGTGTGCAGATGCTGTGTTTCCAGGAGGTCTTTACGATGCCGTATTTCTGTGCCGAGCAGACAACTCGTTGGTACGAGGCGGTCGAGCGGATACCCGACGGCCCAACGGTCAAGTTGATGCAGGATGTTGCCAAAGAACACGGCATGGTTATTATTGTGCCGATCTACGAAGAAGAGCAGGCCGGCGTTTATTACAACACGGCTGCTGTCATCGACGCCGACGGCAAATATCTCGGCAAATATCGCAAGACACACATCCCGCACGTCAACCCCGGCTTCTGGGAGAAATTTTACTTTAAGCCCGGCAATCTTGGCTATCCGTGTTTTGACACGGCGTTTGCCCGCATCGGAGTTTACATTTGCTACGACCGTCATTTCCCGGAGGGTGCAAGATGTCTCGGACTCAACGGAGCTGAGATCATCTTTAATCCGTCGGCGACCGTCGCCGGTTTGAGCGAATATCTCTGGAAACTCGAACAGCCCGCACACGCTGCGGCAAACGGGTATTTCGTCGGTGCGATCAACCGCGTCGGCACTGAGGCACCTTGGAACATCGGCGAGTTTTACGGCCAGAGCTATTTCTGTGACCCGCGCGGCCAGATCATTGTGACAGGCTCACGCGACCAGGACGAACTCGTCGTCGCCGATCTCGATATGGACAAGATCCGCGAGGTTCGCAATACTTGGCAATTTTTCCGCGATCGGCGCCCAGACGCTTACGGCCCTATCGTTGCCGATTGATCAGATCTCAGTCGACAGTTATTTTGACTATGAAAAAAATATTATTCTTTTTAGCACTTTTCGTCGTATTTGTGTCGGTGTCTTCTGCACAGACTCCGGCCAAGATCGAGGATGATCTGCTAGTTCATTTTGAAAAACTCAGCAAGGCATCGAATTACAATGGTGCATCCGACTACGACGTGCTGGATAAGGAAAATCAAGCGATCCGCTCGGCTTTGCTCAAATATGGAGTTCGGGCTGACATACTGAAATACGCTTTTACTCGACTGCGTAAACAGGCGACTCTCACAACTTCAAAGGATGGCAATCTACGCACGTATTCTTGGGACAGCGAAGAAGGCGGCACTATGCACAATTTTTATACTGTGTATCAATTTCGCGGCAAGAGCGGCAAGGTACACACTTGGGCGGAGCCGTATTCTCAAGATCTCGAAAAACGCGGAGCAGGTGGTTTTGTTCAACAGATATTTCAGGCTGACACGGGTTCGGGGCCGATCTATCTTACGGTTTCGACATTCATAGGTTCGACATCGCTCGGTGGCCAAACGATCTCAGTTCTAAAGATCGACGGTGAAGGATTAGACAGGAATCCAAAGCTGATCAAGACATCTTCGGGATTTAAAAATTCGATCACATTTCAATATGATTTCTTTTCGGTTGTCGATCACCCCGAACGTCCGATAAGACTTTTCTTTTTTGACGAGACAAAAAAATCCTTTCGTTTTCCAGTTGTGATCCAAGACAAAAAAACACCACAGGGCCGCGTTACTAACAGGTTTATAACTTATCGTTTTGATGGTAAATATTTTGTTAGGGTCTAGTTATGCTGATCGAAAATAAACAACAGATATTTAAGGTACTTTCTGATAACGGAGAGGCACTTGAAAATATGGGTGTGATCAGATATGGGTTGTTTGGCTCCTTTGTGAAAGGAACACAGACTGCTAACAGTGACGTCGATCTGCTCGTTGAATTTGAACCGGGCCGGAAATCATTTGACGGATTTATGGATCTT
Source organism: Chloracidobacterium sp. (assembly GCA_043757775.1). Lineage (GTDB taxonomy): Bacteria > Acidobacteriota > Blastocatellia > Pyrinomonadales > Pyrinomonadaceae > OLB17. Next base: position 2,729 of record JAYVOS010000477.1, read on the forward strand.
GCATATTTGCTTGAAGAATTATTAGGCCGCAAGGTCGATCTACTTACACGCGAGTCTCTCAGCCCTCACTTAGGGCCTAAGATCTTAGCCGAGGTTGAGTATGGCGTTATCGATTGAGGAATATTTACAACATATTCTCGATGAAACTGACTTTCTGGCTAGAAATGTTTTAGCGTTTGATGAAACGACTTTTCTTAACGACGAGACTGCCAAACGTGCTTTTGTTAGAAGCCTCGAAGTTGTAGGAGAGGCGGTCAAGCAGGTTCCGGACGAGATACGTCTGCAATATCCAGACATTAAGTGGAAATCCATCGCAGGGATGCGGGATAAACTGATACACGAATATTTCGGTGTTGACCACGAAATTGTATGGGATGCTGCGATCGATAAAATCCCTGAACTTGCAGCTACCGTTCGAGAAATATTGAGAGACCTGTATGGCAAATAATTACTGCACACCGCTCGACATCACGCAGATCGAGCAAAATTTTGCGGAGATCAATCCGTTGATGTCGGCAGCTGAGGCGGGTGTCGAGGCTAACCGCTGCCTGTATTGCTACGACGCACCGTGTATGCACGCGTGCCCGACGCATATCGACGTGCCTACGTTCATCAAGAAAATTGCGAGCGGCAACCTGCACGGCTCAGCGCGTGTGATATTTGATGCAAACCCCATTGGTGCGACCTGTGCCCGCGTCTGCCCTGTCGAGGTACTGTGCGAAGGTGCGTGCGTCGAGAAAACACTCCTAAAAAAACCTATCGAGATCGGGCGTCTGCAGCGATATGCGACCGATCATGCGATGGCGAGCGACAGACAGATATTTGAAAAAGGCGAGCCAAACGGTAAATCCGTCGGTATCGTCGGTTCCGGCCCGGCGGGGCTTTCGTGTGCGTCTTACTTAGCGAGACTCGGTTATGATGTGACCGTGTATGAGCGGCGTGAGCTTGCCGGCGGCCTCGACACTTACGGCATGGCCGAATACAAAATGCCGCAAAAAGTGTCGCTTGACGAGGCTGAGCATATTGCCCGAATGGGCGTGAAATTTATGCTCAACACTGAGATAACCGCTGGCGGTGACGACGCTGAGGTACTCGGTGGCGAGGTCAATCGCGTTAGCATGACGCTGCTCCGCGAATGGCATGACGCGATTTTCCTTGGAGTCGGACTTGGCGATACAAATAAGCTCAATATCCCCGGTGAGGAGCTAGAAGGCGTTTACGACGCTTTGGAATTTATCGAAAAGATCAAAACACGCGATTGGAAAAATGTACCGCTTGGTAAAACTGTAGCGGTTATTGGTGCGGGAAATACAGCAATTGATGCCGTCACCCAAGCGAAACGCCTCGGGGCAGAAAAGGTCGTCCTCATCTATCGACGCACTGTAAAAGACGCATCCGCCTACGAATATGAACTCGAACTCGCACGCAAAGACGGGGTCGAATTTCTATGGGAAACAGCGCCTGTCGAGATCGGCGGTATCTCGAGCGTCTCGGGTCTGCGTCTGCGAAATGCCGAGCTTGGTGAATACAAGATCGATTGCGATATGGTCATCAAAGCTATAGGCCAGCAAAAAATGGCATCGTTTTTCACAGACATCGCCGGTGTCAAGACGGACGAAAAAGACCGTGTGGTGGTCAATGAGCAAATGCAGACATCAGATCCAAAAATATTCTCCGGCGGCGACTGTGCCAACGGCGGCGCCGAGGCGGTCGATGCCTCGCAAATGGGAAAACACGCCGCGATGGGCATTCACGGATCATTGACAGGAGAAAAAGTGGAATTTGCCGGTGCCATTTTACGCGACCCTCCAAAAGCACCGGTCGATACGAATCCGCATTAAGTTATGGCAGATCTAACAACAAATTTTGCAGGAATAAAATCTCCTAATCCTTTCTGGCTCGCCTCGGCGCCGCCGACGAATATGGGGTCGATGATCGAGCGTGCTTTTGACGCCGGTTGGGGCGGAGCTGTGTGGAAAACCCTTGGCGAACCGATCACCAATGTTTCTTCACGGCTGGCGGCTCTCGATTCTGGTGCGGTGCGGATGATCGGGCTCAATAATATCGAGCTGATTACGGACCGGTCGCTTGAGGTCAACCTCAAAGAGATGACCGAGTGTAAACGGAAATATCCGAACCACGCCGTTATCGCGAGCCTTATGGTCGAGTCAAAAAAAGAAGCTTGGCAGGAGATCGCAAAGAAAACTCAAGATACGGGCTGCGACGGATTTGAGCTTAATTTTGGCTGTCCACACGGCATGAGCGAACGCGGTATGGGAGCCGCGATGGGACAGGTGCCGGAATATACCTGCATGGTCACGGAGTGGGTCAAAGAGGTTTCCAATATTCCCGTCATCGTAAAGCTCACGCCAAATGTCACGCACATCGTTCCGCCCGGACGTGCCGCTCAGAAAGGCGGCGGCGATGCGGTCTCGCTGATCAACACAATTAACTCCGTCATCGGAGTCGATATCGATACGATGATCCCATATCCAAACGTCAACGGCATGGCGGCTCACGGCGGATATTGCGGCACGGCAGTCAAGCCTATTGCTCTCAATATGGTCTCGGAGCTTGCCCGCGACCCGGAATTCAACATTCCTATTTCAGGCATCGGCGGCATCAATACCTGGCGTGACGCGGTCGAATTTATGCTGCTCGGAGCCGGAAATGTCCAGGTCTGCACGGCGGTGATGCATTACGGATACCGCATTGTCGAAGACATGATCGACGGGCTCAATAATTATCTCGACGAAAAAGGCTTTGCGTCGGTTAACGACATCGTTGGCAAATCAGTCAGCCGCATGACCGATTGGGGCGATCTCGACCTAAACTACGACGTCAAAGCCCGCGTCAACGAAGATAAGTGCATCCAATGCAATCTTTGCTACGTCGCCTGCGAAGACGGAGCTCACCAGTCGTTTGAATTTGTCGAATCAAACGGCAAACGCTATCCGCGTGTCATCGAAAAAGAATGCGTCGGCTGCAACCTCTGCTACTTAGTCTGCCCGTCGCCCGGAGCCATCGAAATGGTCCGTGTTGACGAAGGCGGCCCAACACAGAGCTGGCGTGAGCGGACGGCAGGGAATTAGGAATTTTCGCCGCAGATAAACGCGGATAAGGCAGATAAGAATTAAAAAATGTTTGATCCGCGTCATCTGCTTTTATCTGCGGCAAAAACATTCGTTTCGTGCCTGAAGTACAAAGATCTTCAAATATGTTTTGATTCAACGGCCTCTTTCGCTATGTGCCCCAACGCCGCAACGAATTTATCAAACGACGCAAATCGTTCGTCCTTAGTAAATCCTTTCACATACCTTGCATAGATCTGTTGTGCGATAACGGCTATCTTGAACGTACCGAATACATAGTAAAACAGGATGTTTGAAACATCGCGACTAGATGCGGCAGCATACATATCGACGAGGTCTTGCCGCGAGATATTTTCCATCAGCACACGCGGGTTGAACGGCATGTTTAATAATTCATCGCCTGCATCCGAGGACATCCAATAGCCGAGCGTCGTGCCGAGGTCCATCAGCGGGTCGCCAACCGTGACCATTTCCCAGTCGAGAACTGCCGTGATCTTTGTCAGGTCGCTAGGCAAGAGCATAACATTGTCAAATTTGTAATCGTTGTGGACGAGCGACGCAGCGGTGTCGGCGGGGATGTTGGCATTCAGCCAAATGATCGCTTTTTCAAGCTCCGGCCATTCGTCGGTCTTGGCGGCGAAATAGCGTTTTGTCCAGCCCTCAACCTGACGGCGGGCATAACCCTCGGGCTTACCAAGATCGCTAAGTCCGGCGGCATGGTGGTCGAGAGCGTGGAGATCGGCTAGATTCTGAATAAAACTTTTGCAGACCTCGACGCGAAATCCCTGCGAGGAGTCGAGGAGATTCGCCGGTGTGTCGATGTTTGGAGTTCCGCCTTTAGGCGGCTCTTCGCCAGAGCGGCTGCCGCCTACAGGCGGAACTCCAAGCTTTTGCGTCCTCGGTATCTTTCCGCGAATGATTAGCCCGTTTCGCCGTTCCATTAGATAAAACTCCGAGCCGATAATGCTTTCATCTTGGCAAAAAAGCAAAGGCTTTGGTGCGGGTGCATACACGGCGGAGAGCTTTGACAGGACGTTAAACTCGCGGCTCATATCGTGAGCCGACTTGACCGTATTGCCAAAAGGCGGACGGCGAAGCACATATTCGGCATCGCCAACACGGACAAGATACGTCAGATTTGAGCTGCCGGCAGGGAATTGTGTGATCTCGACAGCTCCGACAGCCGCTTCAAACTCCGCCCGCATATACGCCGAGAGCCGCTCGATGTCGATCTCTTCGCCTGCACGCATTTCTCTAGTTTCCTGCATGAATATTTGAGGTTTAAGAACCTTGACGCTTGTCCGTAAAGGTATATTTCTCTTGATATTAACGTCAAACTAAACTAGTATCAATTTTAATATAAACGATAATTACACCACCAAACACCTTCATTCGTTTGGTTGGGGATATGAATGTTGGGCGGCATTAAACATTTTTTGCTCCACCTAAAGATTATGAAAAAGATCATTGGTATTATTTCTTTTGTTGTTCTATTCACGGCGGCGGCTAATGCTCAGGTATTGCCCGCTAAGATCAAAGCTTATCTTGACAGCAATTTCACCTCGGCTGAGTCGGGGCCCTGGAAACTGGCACCCGGAGCGTGCGGCGGCGGCAAGGCGATATTGACCGGAGATTTTAACGGCGATGGTCGCACCGATTATCTTGTGCGTTTTATCACCGGCAAGTTTACTAGAGACAGGAGTCTGCACCTGATCGGTTTTATCAACAAAAATGCTGACTACATACCCGATGCTTTTTTTGAGGATGAATACACAGGTGACATGCTGCGTTCGGCAACGTCGATCGTCAAGAAAGGAACCTTCGTCAATTCAGGCCCCAGCGAAGACAGCGAAGCCCCAATGATCTCATTAAAAACTGACGCCGTTGCTCAGTACATCTGTGAAACGGACCAGTCCATTACCTATGTATTTAAGGGAATGGAATTTAAGAATCTTTACCCCGGAGACTCTAAACCCGACAAGCCAATAGTCGTCCAGCCACTCGTCAATACAGCCAGCATCGACCCGACCGGTACGTGGGCCATCGTTCAAAATGACGGGACACAAACGCCCGGAAGTCAGATCTATATCAGAAAACGCGGCGATAACATCGACATTATTATGGACCTTGCTTATGGAGCTCTTGGCGGCGACCGCACGGCGATCATTCGCAATGGTATGGTTGTCTTTACAGACACCTCTGGCGGTTCGGCGGCGATCGACCCGACTGGCACAGTTATCTATTGGCCCACAGGTTCAAAATGGGTTAGGCAAAATAGATCAGTGCCACCTGTGTTTGCAACGCAGTTATCTGACAAATGGCCGTCGCCATCACGTCCAACTCCTAACCCGACGCCTAGACCCGTTCACAACCCAACGATGAGCGATCTTAGCGGCAACTGGACTGTCTTTGGTACGGACGGCAAAGTGTCGCCGTCAACGACCGGAACCGTGACCGTCAAAGACGGCGGGCTTTGGTTTGAGATAAATACACCCAATACGGTCAAAAGAGCAACGGCGGTTATGGAAAAAGGTGTTATACGCACCGGATGGGGAACGACCGTCACATTATCAACCGATGGCCAAGTCCTGATCTGGTCAGACGGAACTCTGTGGAAACGGCAGTAACCATTTTCACAAACCAGTAAAATACAAAAACATCACGCAGTAATCTAGATCCTTGCGTGGTATTTTTCAGTTATTGAAGCCTTGTTTATTCGTCGCCGATATTTTCGATCATGACATTGATCGAAGCCTTGAGCGGAGCTTTGCCGGGATTGCTGATCTCGAAAATAAAGTCACCATCCTTAACGGTTGTGCCGTCATAGCGACCTTTTTCGTTTGTCTCATCGACCGTTTTGCCTTTAGTAAGCATTGTGATCTTAGAGCCGTCGCCGCCATTGTCTATCACGATGTTCTGGCCGGATTTGGCCCCAATGACGAATTTTTTAGATTCGCCGGGGGCAAGCGTAAAACTTTCGACGGTGTTGGTCGTGCCCTTGTTAAACGTCAGGCGTTTCGGGCCGCTGTCTGCCGGTGTTGCCGCATTTGTATTTGTGTTTGCCGCCGTATTAGCGGTGTTGGTGTTTGCAGCGGTATTTGTATTTGCCGCTTTGTTTGCGTTTGCGTTTGAATTGGCATTCGGCGTATTTGCAGCACCACCGCATGCTGTCAGAAACAAACTCATTGACCCTATCAGTAATAATATTGTTTTCATTTGTTCTCCTACTAGTTTAGAAATATTTTATTCGTCGGTAACGGTAATTTTTAACGTAAATGCAGCACCCGCTGTGCCTTTTGCATCTATCGAAAACTCTTCAAATTTTAATACCTTGTCCAAACTCGTCTGGTTTGTGTAAAATACCGCACCAATCTCGTCTTCGGCACCATCCTGCAGCTCAAAACGAGCTTTGCCGTCGGCCGAGGTAAGCGTTACTTTTACACGCTGGCCTTCGGTGATCGTAAACTTAAATTTGTTACAACCGCCGGTCTTGCCCGAAAGGGTAGCAGTACCGTTATTTAGCGTGACTGCTTTGGCAGTGCAGTCTTGAGCAAACGAGCCTATAGCAAATGCCAACATCATCGCCGATGTTACTAAGAGAATTTTTATTGTTTTTTTCATAAGGGGTAAACTAAATTTGTTAATTTTATCGTTTCAAAATAGCAACAAAATTTGGCTAAAGCAAAGCCCAAATGTTCATTGCTGCATCTTGTGTTAATCTATCGAAAATTATGGATTTCAACTATTCAAACAAAACTTCAGACCTTCGGATGCGGCTGGGCTTATTTATGGATGCACACATTTATCCCATTGAGAAAATATTTGTCGACGAGATAAATACAGGCGACCGATGGCAGCCTTCGGATCTGATCGAAGAGTTGAAGTTAAAGGCGAAGTCCGAGGGGCTGTGGAATCTATTTTTGCCGAGTGAGTCGGGCCTTACCAATCTCGAATATGCCGCTCTTGCCGAGATAATGGGCCGCGTCGTTTGGGCGAGCGAGGTGTTTAACTGTTCCGCACCTGACACCGGAAATATGGAGGTCCTGCATCTTTATGGCTCGCCGGAGCAGCAGGAGAAATGGTTAAAACCTTTACTTGATGGCGAGATTCGATCGTGCTTTTCGATGACCGAGCCGGATGTGGCTTCGTCTGATGCGACAAATATTGGGGCCTCGATCGTCCGCGACGGTGACGATTACATTCTCAACGGCCGCAAATGGTGGTCAACAGGCGGCGGTGATGCACGCTGCAAGCTGTCGATATTTATGGGCAAGACCGACCCTGCTGCGGCAAAGCATCTGCAACAGTCGATGATCCTCGTTCCGATGGATGCCGAAGGCGTCAAGGTCGAGCGGATGCTGGATGTTTTCGGTTATGACGACGCACCGAATGGCCACGCTGAGATCACGTTCACGAATGTCCGCGTTCCCAAAGAAAATCTTCTATTGGGCGAGGGACGTGGATTTGAGATAGCACAGGGAAGGCTCGGACCCGGACGAGTCCATCATTGTATGCGGCTCATAGGCTCGGCTGAGCGTTCGCTCGAATTGATGTGCTCACGTGCAAAATCACGTACAGCGTTTGGCAAACCGGTCGCCGACCAAGGCGTCGTTCGTCAATGGATAGCGGAATCGAGGCTCGCCATTGACCAAGCCCGACTGCTTGTCCTAAAAACCGCCTGGATGATGGACACCGCCGGGGCAAAGGCCGCTCGCCGCGAGATCGCGATGATCAAAGCAGTCGTGCCGCAGATGGCTCTTAAGGTTATCGACCGTGCTATTCAAATACACGGCGGCGGCGGCGTCTCGCAAGATTTTCCGCTCTCCCAATTTTGGATCTACGCCCGTAGTCTTCGCCTAGCAGACGGCCCCGACGAAGTTCATCTTGAATCTGTAGCGAAGATGGAAATGCTTCGAACCTATTAGAATTGAAACGCAAAGACGCTAAGAGGCAAAGACGCAAGGTAAGAATAAAAAAATATCAAAACACTTCCGGCAAAAACCTAAAAATATCACCAAATTTCTCAGACCTTTGCGTCTTTGCTCCTTTGCATCTTTGCGTTAAAACCTCTTCTGACGTGATCCAAATTTAAGTACAAGCGGTCATTCTGACCGCTCACGCTGGTCAGGCTGATGACATTTCTTTCACATTGCGTTAAACATTGTAAAAAAGTGTTGACAGACATTAAACATTCCTGTAAATTTATAGAGTAACGACTACATTAGTCGTGCACCCATCGCCACCACAAGCGGCAAAGTTTTCTGGGTTAGTTAGTTCCGATGATCACGATTCGTGATCGCAACATCCGAAATATGCGGGTTTTGACACATCTTTATAGTTGACCTGTCGAATCAATACCTCATCTTTCCGGTTTATCAAGAAGGTGGCAAAAATCTTCAAATTATCAATGCCTGCACTTCGGATGGGAACAAAGAAAACTTTTCAATGAAAACATTGCAGCGAATTAAGGAGCAAGGAAAAAAACATGTTTGGTAAAAAGAAAAGCGTGGCCGGTCTAGATATCGGATCAAGCTCGATCAAGATGGTCGAGCTCGAAGGCAAATTAAATAATCTTAACCTTGTTAGCTTGGGCTTCGAAAATCTGCCTAGTGATACGATCATCGACGGCCAGATCATGGAGCTTAACGTTGTCTCGGATGTAATACAGAACGTCTGCACCAATCATCAGGTAACCGCCACCAACGTCGTCACCGGCGTGAGCGGCCACTCGGTCATATTAAAGAACATCGTTCTGCCGCATATGAGCCGCGAGGAACTC
>JAYVOS010000478.1:0-3106 GCA_043757775.1 Chloracidobacterium sp.
GTTGTAACGCATTATCCGCCAACGGTCGGCTTCGAATTTCGGTGTCGCCATCGAGCGGTAAAGCAGATATTTGCCGTCCGGCGTGTAAACCGGCCCTGCGTCGTAGCCGCCGTTTGACACGGTGATGTTTTTGGCATTGCCGCCGCTCAAGGGCTGAATGTAGATGTCGCTGTTCGTCGAGACCGCTTCGACTTTGTCAGGATTTCTCACGTAAACGATGTTTTTACCGTCCGGTGAGAACGCGTAATCCGTTCCCGTAGCCGCACCGTACGGCGGAGAATCGAAATCTCCGGGGGTTACGTCGCGGGCCGCGCCGCCATCGCTTGATATGACGAAAACGTGCGTTCGCTTGCGGTCTGTCCAAGCAACCCAATGCTTGAACAGCAACCGCTCCGTGACGTGTGCCTTGACCTTGCTGTTATCTGCTTTGTCGTCCTCGGCTTTGTTGCAATCGTCATCTTTGCATTCGGGATAAACGTCTGAGCTGAAAGCTATCCATTTGCCGTCTGCCGACCAAACAGGGCTGCCGCCGCCGGACGAGAGCTTCGTCACCTGCTTGCGGTCGCCGCCGTCAGCGTGCATTACCCAGATCTGGCCTCCGTTGTTGTAGGCGATCCATTTGCCGTCGGGCGACCAACGCGGGCCGGAGCTCGAAGATTTCTCGTTGGTGATCTGTTTTTGTTTCGAGCCGTCCGCGTTCATCGTGTAGATCTGCGTGACGGTCTTGTTGGCGGCCTTATCGACCACGCCGATGCTGTACGCGACGGTCTTACCGTCAGGCGAAAGCTGCGGGTCGCTGACGCGTTTGACGTTGATAAGATCGTTTACGTTAAAAGTAAGCTGGGCCGACGCCGCGAAAGCTACGGTTGCGACGATAACGAGTGCAAATATAATGCGTTTCATAGGTGTTTATCCTGTAGATTTAGATGCTGTGAACAGAATTATTATTGCACATTAATTCGGTATTGCAGAGGTCGGGGAGCGGTAGTCAGAAGTCAGTAGCCGGTATTCAGCATAAAGAGCCGAAGCCTGGAGTTTGATACGTCGTTATTAAACTGGTAACCTACGTTTTCAGTAAGTATTCTTAGTTCCGCCTACTGACTACCGACTGCCGACTACTTAAAGCACATGAATCGTCCACCACCATATTTTCCGCAAAGCCAGCTTTCACCCCCGGACGAGAACCGTTACAAAAAATTCAAATACGTCATCGCCGGCCTCATCCTCGCCCTGATCGCGCTCCTCACCGGAATCGGGTTCGGCATCTACTACCTCATACGATGGCTTTTTTAGTTTGAATGGGTCGGCTTGTTCTTGTCAGAACCGGGAGCGGTAGCGACTAGGTTGTTAAATGTAAAAGGCCTTGGCATTCGCCGGGGTCTTTTTTGTTTGCTATTTGCTCGGTCTGACTGTATGTTGGGTTAGCACAATTAAGCGATCCAAATAAATGAAAACCACTTCTCAAAAAGCAGCTTTTGCGATCCTTTGCTTAGTTCCATTTTTCGCGGTCGGCCTCGCTTCGGCCCGGCCTTTGCGACAGACGGGCTATTACACGTTGATCGGGATCGTGTCTTTTCTCGTTATCGCAGTTTCGGCATGGTTCGCGGGCCTAAATCGGATAAGGTCTGACGTCGGCAACGGAAGGCAGCGGGCGATCGGGGGAGGCCTGTTTTTGACGCCTTCGGCTTTGATGACGCTGTTGTGGGTCGGCCTCGGCACACCTTGGGACGCCACGCCCGGCGAAAATGTAATGCGGTACGAGGTGCTCACTGTATCTTCGATAGCGGTCACCATCGGTTTTTTGTCCCTATACCGCATTCTACAAGACACGGGCGAACGATTATTTTCCACACTGATGTTAGGACTTGGCTTGCTTGCTGGCTTTGCTTACGTCACGTGGAATTGTTTTCAGACCGGATATTGGCATGTTCGCGTACATACCGGGGGCTTCACGGCCGCAGCCCTCGAAATGAATCAAATACTCGACGTACAGCTTTTCTTCGCGACGCTTTTAACCTACATTGCCACCGCAGCAGCTGTCATTTCGATGGCAAAGGCCAGGTTGCTTTCCAAGTGGGCATCGTGCTGCTATCTGGTAATTTCAGCCCTCGCGGTTACGCTGTTACTATTGCGAGGCATCAGCTTTCCAAACCCGAACGCGATCGCTGCCCCGTGGTATGAGACGCCGGGGTTCATAGTCGGCATCCCCGCAATGCCGTGGCTGATGCCGTTCTTCCTTGGAATTGTCTTACTGATAAGGTCTGACAATTCCGGCACTAAGAATACCTAAACGTCAACCTAGGAGCTCTTGTGATTTCAGCGCGGAAAAAAGTCTGCTTTTCCAGCTCATTTATCCACAATTTCTTCGTCGCTGAGCGACGGTTTTGAATTTGGCCCACGGTGCAAACCGTGGGAAAGGCCGTCGCAATAGCCCCGAGCCGTCGGAGACGGCGGCATATTGTGTCACCGTCTTTGACGGTTCGCGTTTGTTTGTGGGAGCGTCCCATATCTTGCGATATGGGCTACAAATATCTCACCGTCTTTGACGGTTGATAAACGAATCTTCGTCGCGGGAGCGACCCTCGCTTCTGCGGCCATGCTGCCAAAGCCGTCGGCGGATCTGCTTAACTCATCTCCAACGCTGCCCAAGCGATGTCCGACAATGTTGAAGCCATCTCCGACAATGTTGAAGTCATCTCCAATGCTGTTGAAGCCAACTCCGACGATGTTGAAGCCATCTCCGACGCTGCCCAAGCCATCTCCGACGCTGCCGAAGCTGTTTTCGACGCCGGACAATGCCTCGATGCTCCTAAAAGTTAAAGGATAAAAGGGCTGCCTCGTTGGAAGCAGCCCTTTTTAATAAAACGTGAGCAGTCAAACTATTTATTTTCGCGGGCGGGCTGTTTTGCAGTGGTTTTCACTTTTTCGCTTTGCATTGCGAGGGCTTTGGCCTGCGGGAGCAGCTCAATGCCTTTGAGCAGCTGGTCGTCGTATTCGTTAAACACCTGAAACGATGTCTGCGAGCCGTAAGCGGCGGTCACAAGCTCGGAGCGCAAGGTGCGGTTAACAAACTCGCGTTCGTGATCGACGAGTGCGGGGTTGAATT
>JAYVOS010000479.1:0-3094 GCA_043757775.1 Chloracidobacterium sp.
GAGCTTTATCGTACTCGGGACGGCGGCGTTCGCCCTCCCAACGACTTACGCAAATCTAATGATGGGCGCGAGCTTTGGGCTGCTGCATATTATTTTTGGGGCTGTCATCGCAAGACGGTATGGGGGATAGGGTTGTGCCGGAACGCGGGCAGCCTGCCCGCATGAGTGCGAAGCACGAACATTTTTCACGCCGCAAACGGCGTTGCAGGCAAGCTGCCTGCGTTCCGACAGAAAGATATGGCAAAGAATCTAGCATTAAAAAATACAGAAGAGCCGCGGGGCTTGCGGGTCGCAAAAGCGGCGGAGAATGTCGCCAGCGACCTCGACAAGGTCATACACGAACGCCTGCGTCTCGGCATCATCTCGGCGCTTGCGGCAAACGAAAAACTGAGTTTTACCGAGCTGAAAAACCTGCTCGCGACATCCGACGGCAACATCAGCGTCCATGCCCGCAAGCTCGAAGACGCCGGTTATGTCACTCAGGAAAAATCCTTTAAGGGCCGTATGCCACTCACCGAATTTAAGATCACAAAAGAGGGCCGTGCAGCTCTGACACGATATCTCGACCACATGGAAGCTCTTATCAAAGCGATGAAGGGAGCCTAAAATGAACGTTTTTTTGATGCTGATAACAATTCTCGGGGTGCCTGTGGTGCTCTTTGCCTCATTAATCGCCGTTCTGTGCAGAAAGTCCCGGCTGGCAAAATTGATAGCAGGCGGTCTGGCAATTTGGCTGCTTTTCTACACGGTGTTGCTCTTCGGATCTTCACTGATTAGCAAAGAGAAAGTGCTTGCGGTGAACGAGCCGAAAGCATACTGCGGATTTTATTTCGATTGCCATCTTCATGCTGTTGTGACGAAAGTCGAGACGGCTGACCACTACCTTCGACACAAGGCAAAGGGAAAGTTTTACGGCGTCGTGGTACAGGTTTTTAGCGATGCAAGAAATCCAAACGTTAGGTTTCATCTGCACGACCCAGAGATGGTGATCATTGACAGTCAGGGCAACCGATTCGAACGTAATGAAAGGGTCGAGGATGAGCTCTACTCACAGCCAGCCTATCTGGGTGCAGACATCGCCGGCGATCAAAAGCTGGAAAAAGAACTGGTTTTTGACATTCCGGCGACATCCACCGGGTTAAAGATGGAGATCATCGAAGGCCACCCGGCCGCCAAATTTTTTGAATACTACCTTATCGGCGACGAAGACAGCGTCTGGCACAAACACACGTATTTCGATATTCAGGAACAAAACGATAACGCAGGATTGTAATCGGTATGTACCAAGCAACACCAGACAAAATCGTTTATGCCATCTGCGGTTTTATGTTTGCGGTGCCGACTGTATTTTTCGCCTATTACACCGTGCGGCTGATCTATATGAATTTGACTATGGAAGACGCAGCCGCCCACCGCTCGATGGGCATGCTTATCGGAGCGATTGCATTTCCGTTAGCAGCAATAATTTTTGGTTTTATAAGCTGGTTTTTTATAAATAAGGCTCGGAAAGGTTGGAAATTGAAATGAACGAACGCACTAAAACTGGTTTATTGATATTACAAGTCGCTTTGGCCATAGGGATCTTGGGCGACATACTTTTACGCGCGACGCCGTGGGGCATCAACGAGCTTGTGTTCAACGCGGTGTTTGCGGTGGGGATGATATTGATCTTAAAACGGCGCGCACCGCAGTATCTGACGCTGCAAATTTACAGCCTGTTCGGGGCGTTGCTCTTTTTCGCCGCAATGTTTGCTTGGCGTGATTCTGTCGAACTGCATGTGGCGGACAGTGTTTTGATCCTCGCGATCCTTTCGGCATTGTTTCTGCCCCGGATGAATGTCACACAACGTGTCGCAGGCGTTATTCATTACATCATAGGTTTTGCGTGGGCAAGCGCAAGTGCGATCGGAGCCCCATTTATGCTGATCTTCAACGATCTCGAATGGAGCGATATACCGCGTGACGGCTGGCGAAAGCACGCGTTTCCCGTGTTGCGAGGCGTAGCAATTGCAGCGCCGCTGATACTCATTTTCGGCGGACTTTTTGTCGCGGCTGACGCGGCTTATGAGGGAATGGTAAAGCGGATTTTTAACATCATGCCCGAGACCATTTTTAGCCACGTGCTGATATTTGGTCTTTTCAGTTGGCTTTCGGCGGGATATCTTCGCGGAGCTTTGCTCCAAGGCGTGATATTAACGACTCCAATGCCGTCTATCGTGCCCGAGCCAGATGATGAAAAGGCTGAAGAGACCGATGCTAGCCGTATGGATCGCGTCCGCGAAGAATCGGGCGAATATCCCGTGACGCTTGGCAATCACACAGTCGTCGAACATCTGAACATCTCCGATCCGCCTAACAGCTCCGAAGAAAAACCATCTGACGAGCCGAAAGCGAAAGAAAAGCCATGGCAATGGGCGACCATCGACAACACCGTTTTGCCGACCGCATTCACGCTCGGTTCCGTCGAGGTTGGCGTTATTTTGGGCATGATGAATCTGCTGTTTCTCAGCTTTGTGATCGTCCAGATACCCTATTTATTCGGTGGGATGGAATTTATCCAAAACACGCCAGACTTCAAGCTTGCCGAATACGCCCGGCGCGGATTTGGCGAACTCGTCGCAGTATCGGCGCTGGTCCTGCCTGTGCTGCTGATCGGACATTGGCTGATCAAAAAAGAGAGTGAGTTCGCCGGAAAGCTCTTTCGCATTCTCGCGGGAACGCAGATCGTGTTGCTATTTGTCATCATGGCGTCAGCGGTGCAACGGCTCGTTTTGCTCACCGGCAACCTCGGTTACGGAATGACGACCATTCGGCTTTATCCGATGATCTTTATATCGTGGCTCGCGATCGTATTTGTATGGTTTGGTGCGACGGTGCTTCGGGGGGCTCGCAATCATTTCGCATGGGGAGCATTGTGGTCGGCGTTCCTGATCCTCGGAGCGACCCACGTGCTAAACCCGGACGCGTTTATCGTTAAGACAAACATCGCGCTGATGCATCAAGGCCGCGAGTTTGACGCGTCATATAATTCCCGCCTTAGCGACGACGCGATGCCGGTGCTGATGAATTCTTTTGCGGATCTCAATGCGGACGA
>JAYVOS010000480.1:0-3089 GCA_043757775.1 Chloracidobacterium sp.
CATAACGGTTTCTCCTGTCAAAGAGCGAATTCTTGTCTGTCAACATCGATTCTACTCGATGCCTCGAGAAACCGTCTTTATAACATCAGGTCAGACCCCATCCATTCCACCATCCATCCCATCCATCTGCTTTACCCGCATCGCAACCAAACGCAGATATCTTTAGGTTTTAGCTTCGTCTTAACTCTACCGTTACAAATATTCTCATTGACATCCAAAAGGACTAGGAATAAAGTATGAAGTCTAACGTCTTTATTAACAGGTAGGAGATAATTATGAGTCCGAGAGAGTTTGACGAAGATAATTTTCAAGATCCGGGAACCGAAGCAATTCAAGATCCGGGAACGCATGCATTTCCGGAGCCTGGAGCTACTAGTTTTCAAGATCCGGGAACCGAGGCAATTCAAGATCCGGGAACGGAAGCATTGCAGGATCCGGGAACTCGCCCCTAGTTTGTAAGAACTAAAATAAGACTCCTCGATCGCCACCGTTTACGGTTTTGGCGCTCGGGGATTTTCTAGTTTAAAAGAGATAGATCTTAGCCCCGAATGGACACGAATATCACGAATAAGAATATTTCTTAATTTGTGATATTCGTGTAATTCGTGGCTAAAATTGTTTAACCCCTCAAGCTTTTAAGAATCAAATCCTATTTTTGCTAACAGTGGAGCCCAGCGTGGGTCTTCTTTGAGGTTGCGAAATCGCGGGTTCACTTTCGCGTGTGTCACTCCTGCGTCACGTTCATCGACGGCACGGGTTAGCCAATCAAAGGCATCGTCTATCTCGCCGCGGACGGAATGAATTTCAGCCAATTGATACGCATTTCCCTCGGCGTGTTCGCGTTTTAACAGAGCAAGAGCGTCATCGGAATCGGCATTACGTCCGAGGACGTGATAGATCATTGCCAAAGCCCACAAACGCCAAAATTCGTCCGGTTCGAGCATTGCTTGATCGAGAGCTTCGTTGCTGCGGCCTTGGTCCATCAGGACGAGAGCGAGGAGAGCTCCGGCGACGAATCGCTGCGGAACAAGTTCTAACGCCCGTCTAAACGCCTTTTCTGACTCTTCTAATAACCCGGCGGCGTGCGTCGTCAACCCAAGATTGTGCCAGTAGGCCGGACTGAGCGGGTCCTGGACCAAGACCTGTCGGCCAAGTTCGACGGCGGCTTCGAGGCGTCCCATTTTGTATGCCATCACGCTGGCACCGTCGAGAACGGTCGAGCTGCCTGGTGCGAGTTCGAGAGCACGCATCTGCGAAGCCTCGCCGCCCGGAATGTCGAGGTCGTGACTGATCTGAATTCGCCCGAGCAAAGCGTGCCCCTCGGCGATGTCCGGCTCGATCGCGAGTGCATGGTTGGCGGCGTCTCGAGCGAGCGTAAATCCATGCTCAATAGGTATCCACGCGCGGCCTGCCTCGATAGTGTAGGCACGGCCAAGCTCCGCCCAGCAGAGTGCATAGCCAGGGTCGAGGTCGAGAGCTTTTCGAAAATAGTCGATGCCTTTGGCGGTGTCCTCGCGGGTGAGTTTGTCCATGAAATAACGCCCGAGCAGCATCAGGCGTTGGGCTTCGGGATCAGCGGCGCGGCCGCGTGCTGCTTCGGCGATCTCAGAACGGACAGCTCCGCTGGCGTTGGAACCAATTGATTCGCCCAGCAGACGTATTCGCAACTCTTCAACGACCGATCGGGCAATGTCGTCCTGAACGGCGAAAATATCATCCATTGTCCGGTCGTAGGTCTCGGACCAGAGCTGATAGCCATCCTCTACTTTAATGAGCTGAACAGAAATGCGAACTCGATTGCCGGACATCCGGATACTGCCCTCGAGCAGTGACGCGACATTCAACGCTGAGCCGATCTCTGCGATGGTCGTCTGTTTACCTTTGAAGGAAAATGCAGATGTGCGTGCAGCAACCCGTAGACCGCGAATTTTGGAAAGTACGTTCAATAATTCTTCTGCCAGCCCGTCCGAAAAATAATCGCCGTCTTCGTTGCGGCTCATGTTTGCAAAAGGCAGCACGGCAATGGTGTTGCCCGTCTCCAAACGCGAGGAGGTTTCGGCCTTGAGTATTTGGGTCGGATTGTCGGCATTAGGCGAAGACGTACGTTCGAGTTCGGCTTCGAATTCTAAGCGTTTGCGTAGGGTTTTTAGATCCTCGACCAGTTCGGCGGCGGTGCGATAGCGTTTATTGACGTTTTTAGCGAGGGCACGCATTGTGATCTTTTCAAGATCGGGGTGAGTTTTGGCGATCGGTTGCGGCTCATTTTCTATGATCGCGACGATGGTGTGATTGATCGTCTCGCCGTCAAACGGCACTCGACCGGCGAGCATTTCGTAAAGAATTACGCCTAAGCTCCACAGATCGGTGCGGTTGTCGACCGCCTTGCCTCGGGCCTGCTCCGGCGACATATACAGGACAGTGCCCATGACGATGCCGGGTGTAGTTTTTATTTGAGCGTCGGGGTCATCGGCCTGCTCGGACAGTTTTGCGAGACCGAAATCGAGTACCTTGGCGATGCCGTCCAGGCGAATCATTATGTTTTCGGGCTTGATGTCGCGGTGGATAATGCCGGCAAGATGAGCGGCGGACAATGCCTCAGAAACCTGTACTGCGATCTTGAATATCTGAACCAACGGCATTGGCTCACTGCCGTTAAGATGCTCGCGAAGCGTTTGGCCTTCGATAAACTCGGTCGCGATGTAATGCTTGCCGTCGGCTTCGCCGATCTCGTAAACGGTCAGGATGTTGGGGTGATTCAGAGCCGAAGCAGCCTTTGCCTCTTGGACAAAACGGCTGAGTTTATCGGCGTCATGACGATATTGTTCGTTGAGAAATTTGATTGCGACCTTGCGGTTGAGTTTGGTGTCTTTGGCCAGATAGACCTCGCCCATACCGCCCGAGCCGATCTTTTTTTCTATCCGGTAATGACCAAGTTTTGTGCCGTTTTCCACTGTGTAAAGGATAAAGGATAAAGGGGAAATGGAGAAATCGAAAGCAATTAAGCAAGTGCTTTAAATCGCTCAGGTGCTTTAAGGCTTAATTAAATAGGTGCTTTAAATCTAAAAGGCCGAAGCAGTTAAGCTCCGGCC
>JAYVOS010000481.1:0-3088 GCA_043757775.1 Chloracidobacterium sp.
CCCGAACAGATCGCCTTTGACGATCGCAAGGTTAGCGATTTTTCCAGCTTCGATCGAGCCGAGCCTGTCGCTCACGCCGAGCACCTCAGCGGAGCCGAGCGTCATCGCTCTGATCGCCGCGTCCTTGCTCAAACCGCCTTCGACGGCCTTGCCCGCGTTCGTGAAAAAATCACTGATCGCCGTTGCTCCTCCGGATGTGAATGCGATCTTCACACCGGCCGCAGCCAATCTCCCCGCACCTTTCGGCGTTTCCGCTCTAAGGCGAAGCGTTTCGAGATCCTCAGGATCGGCTTCGGGCGAAGACACTGTCGTGCGTTTTGGAAAATTTAGCGAGAGTAGAACAGGCACATTTTGTGCTTTCAGACGGTCTGCGACCTTCCACGATTCTTGCCCGCCGCCGATGATGCCGTTGAGTTTGAACTCTGCGATCAACCCCAATGCACGAATTATCTCACGCTCAGAGTTTGCGTTAAATACGACCGGCATCTGACGATTTATCAGCGGATATAGAGCCTCCAGAGATTTGTCAGCGTCGGGACGCTTCATCCCCCTGGGATTTGCAGCATACATTTTTTGTAATTCTTGTAGCCGCTGTGCGTCATAAAACATCTGCCTTAGAGCCGCAAAAGTGCCGAGCAACGAACCCGGATATTGACCTTGGATCGTGTTGAATGAAATGTGTTCTGCAAACGATGATCTCACGACCATCGCAGAAACCGAATCACCCGCAAGGTCGACAACTGCTGATTGGCCGTTGAAAATTCCCGCACGTCCGATGGTCAAAACCGTTGTAATGCCCACATTTCGGCTTGCGTCAAACTGTGACTCACCCGCACGAATGTCATCAAATGCCGAATCTTCCGGCCGCAACCCGGCAGGATAATTCGAATTGGATGTTGGAGCCGTCGGAGCTGCAGATGTCTGTGGGCCACCGCCAAATCGTCCACCAGCCGGTGCCGTAGTTTGCGGTAGTCCAAGCGTGGTCAGAGCGTCTATGAAACCCGGATAAACCGTTAAACCTGTGGCATCGAATATCTGTGCGTCGGCCGGCGTTGCAACACTCGTTCCGACCGATTCGATCAACCCGTTGCGAATAACGATCGTGCCTTTTTCGATGGTCGCCCCCGAAACCGTAACGATCTTTGCATTAGTGATCGCGTAGCTCTGCGCATTTGCCGAGACGGCAAAAAACAAACTAATAGCCACGCCAACGAGCAAAAGTAGCTTTGATCTCATAACTTTAATTTTTGAAAAAACAAATTAGACTGCTGTGAAATTGTTATTACGCAAGAGCATATAAAAAAAGTTTCAGACACGCAAACTTTATTGCTTCATCCGAAACTTTTCATGTCCTTTGGAAACAAACTAGTTTGCCTGCTCTTTTGCTAAAAGTACTTTTTTACGCTCGACGCCCCAACGATAGCCACTTAATTTGCCATCGCTGGCAATCACGCGGTGACACGGTATCACAAGAGCGACGCGATTTTTTGCACAAGCACCCGCAACGGCGCGCACCTTTTTCTTATCACACATTTCCTCCGCGATCTCGCTATACGAACGCGTCTCTCCGTATGGTATCTTCCGTAAAAAATCCCATACCTGCATCTGAAAAGCCGTCGCATGTAGATCAAGCGGTAGCACGAGCCGCTTGTTTTTCCCTGCCAAATACTTAACTATCGCTTCAACAGCCGTTCCAAGATTCTCCGCATCCTCAGCAATCTCCGCGTTCGGAAATTCCGAGTGCAAAGCCGCCGCTAGATCCTTATTCGAGTCCCCGAATGTCACACTGCAAATGCCGCGTTTCGTCCTCGCCACGAGCAGTTTTCCAAGCTCACAATCCGTAATTATGTAATTGATATTCATTCCTTTTCCACCTTTTTTATAAGTCGCAGGCGTCATTCCCAGATTCTCCGACGCTTTTTCATACAAACGGCTACTCGAACCGTAACCCACTTCGTACATTGCAGTTACGACATCGCTGCCATCGCGGATCTCGTCCCTGAATTTCTCAAATCGCTTAATCTCTGCGTATTTCTTTGGGCTCACACCGACTATCTCAGTAAACGTCCGTTGAAAATGCGCCGTGCTCAGTCCCAATTCGATACTCAGATCTTCGAGACTCAATTGATCGTCATCTTCGATCAGCGAACACGCCTTAATAACCATCTCGATCTGCGGATCGACTGCGTTTTCGAGCGTCGGTTTGCACCGCAAACACGAGCGAAATCCATTCTGTTCAGCGGCTTTCACCGCGTCAAAAAAGACCACATTCTCACGTTTCGCAGGTCTCGCCGAGCACGAAGGCTTACAAAAAATTCCCGTCGTTTTCACACCGAAAACAAACGCTCCGTTAAACCTGGCATCTCGATCTTGTATAGCTTTCCAAAACAGCTCGTTTTCCATATCCTGAGTTTATTCGCTTACTCCACTGAAATCTATCCGTTTTATGCGGTAGAATTTTAAATATGAATCCGGTCATCCTTTTTGACGGTGTCTGCAATTTTTGCAATGGTGCCGTCAACTTTATCATTCGCCACGACAGCGAGAAAAAGTTCAAATTCGCACCGCTCCAATCTGAGATCGGCGAAGAGATGAAGGCCAAATACAACATTGGCAACGATATTGACTCAATAATCTTGGTCGAAAACGATAAAGCATATTTACACTCGACGGCCGGACTACTTGTCGCCAAAGGCCTCGGCGG
The DNA here is from genome assembly GCA_043757775.1 of Chloracidobacterium sp. Classification (GTDB taxonomy): domain Bacteria; phylum Acidobacteriota; class Blastocatellia; order Pyrinomonadales; family Pyrinomonadaceae; genus OLB17. The sequence continues at coordinate 2,705 of JAYVOS010000481.1, forward strand.
TATTTGGTCGCTCGGGTATGTATTTATCATCGTCCCGGTATTTATCCGCGATTGGGCTTATAAACTGTTTGCAAAAAATCGCTATCGCCTGTTCGGCCGCCAAGATGCCTGCATGCTGCCAACGCCGGATGTCAGGGAGAGGTTCTTGTCAGAACCGGGAGCTGTAGCGACTGGGTTTTTCGACCCACAACAAGGATAACTATTATGAAAGCAACATGGAATGGCGAAACTATCGCCGAAAGCAATAACACCGTCGTCGTCGAGGGTAATCACTATTTCCCTGCCGATGCGATCAAAAAAGAGTATTTTTCGCCGTCAGAAACGCACACGGTCTGCAGCTGGAAAGGCACCGCAAGCTATTATGATGTAACCGTAAATGCTGAC
>JAYVOS010000482.1:0-3086 GCA_043757775.1 Chloracidobacterium sp.
GTCCTCGTTAAGGGTCTTTTCTGCCTCGCTTAGCTCCTCGATCTCGTCCGAGCTCGCCTGCCATGGCACACTCAAAAGCCAGTCGATATATGTTCGAGCGACGGTTCCCTCGGCGGACATCGGCGGCATGGCTTCGATGCGGGCAAATTCCTGCAGTGCCTTTTCGGTCGCCTCTTCCGTCATTCCGGCGTCAAGAATCTTCTTTTTCAGCTCGTCGAGCTCGGCCTTTTCGTCCTTGCGGCCCAGCTCTTTGTGGATCGCCTTGATCTGCTCGTTGAGATAGTATTCACGCTGATGTTTGTCCATCTGCTTTTTGGTCCGCGAATGTACATTGCGATCCATCTGGCGTTTCTCGGTCTCGCCCTCAAGCACGTCGATCAGTTTTTGCAGCCGCTCGGCGACGGAGACTGTTTCAAGCAGGTCCTGCTTTTCCTGTACGTCTATCCGCAGATGCGACGACATCGAATCAGCGATCTGTGCCGCCGAAACCCCGCGCAAACTCGCATGCAACGCGTCTGCGTAAGCATCAGGCGAGACACGCAGAAATTGCTCGACGAGCGAATGTATCTTTTGCAGCAGGCCGTCCGTGCGATAGCCTGACTCATCGGTCGAACCCACACGCCGCACGTGTGCGTAAAACATACCGTCGGCGTCCTGCTCGACACGCACCATACGCCCGCGTTCGCGACCCTCGACCACCACCTTGATCTGGCCGTTGTCCTGCCGCTGAGCCTGCAAGATCCGTCCGAGCGTTCCGACTGAGTAGATCTCATCCGCCTTTGGCTCGTCAACGCTCGCGTCGTGCTGCGTCGCCAAAAATATCTGCCGCTCGCCCGTCATCGCCTGCTCCAGAGCCGCAACCGACGAAGGCCGCCCGATCTTAAACGCCACCTTTGTAAACGGAAAAATAACCACATCCCTGATGGGAACCATCGGAAACCGCTCGATATCCGACGGCATTTGATCTGAAAATTCTTGCATATTTAATGAAACGATAAACCCGTGTGCAGAGTTCTCTTATTCCTGACGAATTAAAGGATTAGCTATATTTACGCAAAATCACCGGCCAAAAGCAACACAAAAAACATGCCGGTAAGACGATCTCGCGCCTATCTTAAATATGCTTGTATAAAGGTTGATTAGACGCACCAATCCAGAATTGCCGGATTGCGAATATTGAACCGACAGAACGCCGATTCATAAACGGTGAGCGAGATCATCAAACGCGAAATGGAAACGCCGTCACCGTCGAATTCGGCACCGGCGACGACTGGATGAGTGCGAAGTGATCGTCTAAGAACAGTAAGTGGATGGTTGAAGTCGAATCGGATTATCTAATATAAACCGTCAAATTAAAGCTGGCTTGACTTCCACAATTGTTAACGACTGAAAGACGATTGTCACCTCGGATCGTTGTATAACTTGTGCTTGTTGAACCGTCACCAAATACAACGCATCCATTTCCCGAACTAATACTTGCAGACAGATATTGTCCACTTTTAGCGGCGAGTACATAGCTTCGTTGTGATCCGACAACACCCGAAATAGTTTCTTGCACGCTTCCACGGTGAAAATTGATTCTTGCTGTTGGTTGAACCGCTGACAGAGTCGGAGGTGGCTCAACCGGTTTGTTTTTCAAAGCATCTAATTTCTTGCGATCCTCCGCAAGTCTTTGCTTCTCTAGCTCAAGAGCGGTCTGTTGATCTTGTAAGTTTGCTTTTTGCTGGTTTGCTGAGTCAAGGTCTTTGTTTGAGTTCAAAATTGATGCTGTAGAATTGGGGGACGGAATCGTCAAGAAGGACTTCAATCCCCATATAGCCACTCCGGCTATAATCAGTAGCACCAAGGCCGCAAATAGATACGCAAATATCGGACTTACGCCTTGCTTAACGATTGAAACTGGTTGTTGAATTGAGGGAGAAGACCGTATCACAGTTGCTTCTTCTGGTTCGTCAATCAAATACGAGAGCGGCGTTCCGTCCATCAAGCAAAACGAGTTCTCGTCAGAAAATCTTTGTTGACATTGGGGGCATTGTTTCATACTTAATAGATTGAAAGCGTAAAAACAAATGTCGTGGCCCTTTCTGAGGCATTACCAATACAAAAAGTAAAATCACCCGAATGGTCGGCGACGAAGCTTTCCCCCGTGCTTCCACTATCGGTATTGCATACGTATACGCGGCCATTACCCGATGTCCAATTGGCGGTAATCGTCTGTCCCCGTCTCGCTCCTGCCACAAACGTTCTCTCACCGGAACCTGAAATCCGTCCGCTGACAGAGCCTGATGATCGGCCACGTGCGAATCTCACTCGCGTTTGAGCTGAAAGAGTCGAGCAATAGACTAGCGAGAGAATCGCTATAATAAAAACTAGTTTTTTAGAAATTTTAATCATGGTAGTCCCTCCAATATGTTATGCCTTAGTACGAATCAATTAAAAAGTTTTTTGTCAAAGTTACGGTGTTGGCGGTGTTTTCGCCTTTTTCGGGGAGCGTTTTATGTGTCTTGCTGATCTCCACGCGGCGAGTTTTACGGGGTTGTCGGCGTAGATGTTTTGGAGGATCGCGTCGGCGACATCGGCGGCGTCGAGTCCTGCGTCAAGCTCCTGATCGATGCCGGCTGAGGCTCCGACCTTAGACTGCTTGGCGGTGTCCTGATCCGTCTCTTTTGCCTCGATCTGGTTGAGCAGGTCTTCGAGGGCGTTGGTCTCGATCTTCGTAAGTCCACGCCCCGCGAACGCAACTTCATTCGCGCGTGCCGCCGCAACAAAAGCACGGCCTCTGGCGACAAGCACGGCTTCGTTCCTGCCGCTAGGCAACTTAAATTCTTTATCGATACCCGGTAACGTCGCATCGAGCGAACGGGCCGTCCGTGCGTAAAGCTTCATCCGGCGATAAGCTGCGGCTTTCAAGATCGACTTCTGCTCGGTCGCCATTTCCGAAGCCCCCGATTCTTGCGTCGCAAGATATGCGTCGAACGCGGTTTTCGAAGCCTGTATCGTCACAAACGCCGCAACCGCATCCGCAAATGCGGCCCAATCAGCCGAGTTCACCGCATCGAACGCCATCATCGCGTCTAACCCATCCG
>JAYVOS010000483.1:0-3085 GCA_043757775.1 Chloracidobacterium sp.
GAGCAAAGCCCTTAAGCTGGAAACAGCGACTCCAAAATCCCTCTCAAAACGCATTAAAGAGATCGAAAAAGCGGGCATCGATGCTAAAACTGCTCTCAAGAAAGCCGCTAAAGAATTTGGGCTGAGCAAGTCTGAGGCTTACCGCCTCATGCAAGTAAAAGTACAAAAGTAAATAGGCAAAGGGCTAAGCTCTGGTGGCAAAGTTTTGTCTAATCTTTGGACTTTCCCGGAGATTCAATTTCAGCAAAGTGATCATGACCGACCGGGCGACCTTTTCCATCTTGTTTTAATACATTTTGTTCATCCTGTTTTAATTAATTATTATTACGTTTTACCGCTTCTTTGTGATGAATTTTTTACCACGCGACCTAGGCGGGCTTTGTTTCGTGTCGTGTTCCAACAATGCAGATCTTATTTTTATCGGCGAGGGCGAACATTTCTTCGCGGTCAAATATAAGCGTTTTGCCCGCCGTGATCGAGAGACAGGTCGCTCCGGCGGCGATCATCGCTTCTATCGTTGGAACGCCGACTACGGGCACGTCAAACCGCATGTCCTGCTCCGGCTTTGCTACCTTAATGACCGTCAGCTTGCCATTTACAAGCTCTGCCGCACGGCGAATGGTCGCGTCGGTGCCCTCCATCGCCTCGATAGCAACGCATGCTTTGCTGCGGACGACGACGGTCTGGCCAAGGTCGAGGCGTGCGGTCGCGTCGGTAATGTGCAGGCCGTACTCGATGTTGTCACGTTCGAGATCGGTCGGTTTTCGCTTTGTCAGTACACCCATCGCAGCGAGCTTGTCCTGAACAAAATAAGTAGAGTCGATAAGCTCGATGCCTTCTTTTGCCATCTCGGCAGCGACACCGCCGATCAGTGCGTCGGTGTTTCGTCGCGGCAGATTCCACAGCATTTTGACCATTCTTAGGTCGGGGATCGCACTCGAAAAAATCTGGACATGCTTGACCTGCCCTGCCATCACAGCTTTTTCAACTCCGTGTTTCTTGAAAAATGAGATCATTTTGCCCAATTGTCCAATTCCGACCCAAGTGACATTTTCGGCGACCTCATTTATTTTAGGATCGGTTTCCTCTTTTATAGCGACGACCGCGAGCGGCACGCCTGTTTTACGAGCGCCTTCGACGACAAGAAAAGGGAACTTACCGTTTCCGGCGATGAGACCATAATTCATAACTATTGATTATTATGGGTTAAAAGCGTTGTTTGTAAACCATAGTGTGGTCAATAACGCAGCGTGATCAGGTTTGTTTATGCGACGAATAGAGTTTGAGATGTTCATCACCACTATCGATCTGCCGATCGAATGTGAAACCGATCTTTTCGAGCAAGCGTCCTGAAGCATCGTTATCAAGCGAAGTTATCGCCAAAACGGTCGTGAATCCAAGCGTCTCGCGGCCGTATTTCATTAAGGCATCGGCGGATTCGAAACCGTAGCCTTTGCCTTCGTGATCCGGCAAAAATGCAAATCCCAAATCCGGCCCCGGCAGCGTGTCACGTCTCACAAAACCGCATAATCCGATCTGTGTCAGCCGGTCTTTCAACACGACCGTATAAAGCCCGTAGCCGTGATCGCGGTAGCTCTGACGATAGCGGTTCTCGATAAAATCAGTTGCTTCTTCGATCGTCCGAACAGCGCGATCGCCAATATATTTAATAAATTTTGGAGAATTTAGCAGTTCGAGAACAAATGCCGCATCCGCCGCAGCGTCCAATTCTCTAATGGTCAAAAGCTCTGTTTCGAGGATGTTCATTCTCCGGAGTATGGCCCGCGAATGTGTAAAACGGTAACCTCATTTTTTGTCACATTAAATAGAACTCGATAACGACCGACCAGCATTTGTCGCACTTCGATCTCGTATTGATCATTGTCCGGGGCTAGGGGCTGACTCAGCGGAAACGTTTTGAGCATTTGTCGAATTGAATTTCTAGTATCGGCATACCAATGCCAGGCTTGCACTTCGCCCCATGTATCACAACCCCATTGTATCGACGAGGCAAATTCAGCAATTGCATCTTCCGAAAATGTTACGGAATAATGCTTCATACTTCAGACGGGATACCAAACCTCTGTTCGAGTTCGCGAAATACATCCTCAGCGGCCCTCACTCTCCCGGCTTTCATATCTGCTATGCCACGCCGTACTCCGTCTATCGTTTCCTGACGATCTTTGTCCCGAAGATATTCCTGATAGCTGTCCGGGTCGTGTATGACAGCTGCCGCCTTGCCATTAACGGTAAGCACTATCGGCTGACCGGTCTTTTTTAACTGCTTGATAAACTTTGAACTGTCTCTCTTAAAAACGCTGAGGCTTTGGATGTCACGGGTAAGTTTCATATTGACAATATAGCATTTGTTGCTAAATTTAGTGCGAATTTGGCACGATACTCAAGGGACGTATTTTGCCGCGTTATACCAAGTTTTTAGATTCTGAATTTGTAAGAGTGAAGCATCAACTTCAATTTGATGTAAAAACCAATTCAACATTCCGTCCCATTCTTGAATATCACCGGGAGGTAAGAGATCCCATTGAAGTTGTTCCAAGGTCCAATTTGATTTAATACTATTGGTAAGCATTGAGCAACACACCCAATTTTCTTCTGTATCGAAACCACCACGGGTTACTGGTTGGATGTGATCAATCGTAGGAAAAATTTCCCAGTATGCAAGGTGTCCCTCGGTCATCTTACCATTTTTTTGATAGGGGAATTCTGAGGGTAAATAATGCGAAAGGATCCTCAAAGTTGGTGGAAATACCAAACGTGTTCCACGGTAACGGTCAATGAATCCATCTCGTACAAATATTCTAGTCATTGTGCGAGGCGAATAATTTCTTTTTGATTTTTCTACCGGTGAAAATGGGTAGTCTGAACGAATTACTGCCGAAGCTGCATCTGGATGACCTGAAGTAATTAAGTTACATGCTTGGTAAATTGTTGAGCTGTAGTCTTTATTATCCAATCTTATATTGCGTATTAATTCTTTAAACAGACTCGCCGGATTCTGTCTGCTGCCGTGCGTGATATGACGACCGTGTGAGCGGCGACGATTCGACGTGTTTGAAGCCCATTG
>JAYVOS010000484.1:0-11225 GCA_043757775.1 Chloracidobacterium sp.
GTTGTCGCCATCCAAACGAGTTCGTCTAGAAAGCCTGAGATGCGTTTGTTATAGGCTTCGTCAAGGAGATTGCCGTCGTCGTCGAACTTTGTCTTAATAAGTGGGAAATTGAGGTCACTGAACGTCACCGCGAGGCCGAGTTCACGAACCATCGGCACACACGACTCGATCACACGCGTCCCGCCCCACGGCCCTGCCGATACGCCGACAAACGCGACCGCCTTGTGAATATACTCTTTCAGCAACAGATCAAGGACGCTTTTCAGCGAGCCCGGATAGCCATGATTATACTCCGGTGTCACGATCACCAAACCGTCTGCTTTGATAATAGCGTCCCGCCACTTAGGAAAATCGTCACCGATCTCCGTCCCGTAATTATCGTGCGGCAGTTCAAAATCACATACGTCAAAAAGCTGCGTCTCGATATCATCACGCTCGCTCATTTTCGCGCAAACCCAATTTGCTACATTCTCGCTCTCGCGGTTTTTTCTCGGCGTGCCCAGCAGCACAGGAATGAAGAGTTTGACCATAAATATTTATTTTCTCTCAGCAATAGTTAGTATTTCTAAAATAACATCAACGCATAGCCGCGATTCTGATAGTTTATCAGGACAAGATAAGCGTCACTGGCGACAGTTATGTCAGACCATAAAATTTTCGGATCGATATGTTCGGCGGCGAGATGTTGACCGCATACCAACAGTGTGACGCCTTGCTTTTTCAACTCGGCGAGTACAGGCAGATTCGGATTATCTATCCCATGTTTCGCACGATAATGCGCATTGTCAAGAATGCCGTCCACAGCAGGGCCGTGGAAAACTACTACAAATCGTCTGTTGCTTTCCGGCACTTTACCGACCGCAAGATCATTTAAGACGCCGCCGACAGCATTAATAACAGGCAGAATAGCATCAGGTTTGGTGGGCATTTTCGTGCCGTCAAAGATCGACCGGTAAATTGTCCTTGAGTCGGGTGCAACAGCTGCCTTTGGGATTAGGACGTAGCCGTCAGCTTGCGGTATAGCAGGTGCCCTTGGAGCAGGCCACGCTTGGGCAAACGCATTTAATGACAACAAAACGAGAATTACACACAGAATGCAGGCTCTTAATACCATTACATACCTCCTGACAATAAATTCCAATGTGGGTTGGATTATATTACTCCGCGCCGAGAACTTGAGCAACAGTCTCTTTCTTGAGGCCGTTGCTGTAGCGTTTATTATATTCAGAAAGCGAAATTTGCGGGTCGCGCCAGGCGTCTAGTAGGGCCGTTTGATGGACGCACTGGATGGTGCAGGTCGGGGCGCACCATTTTTCAGTGTGGTATTCGCGTGTCAGGTCGCTTTGGGTGTATTCGAGCAGCGGAATACCGGGCGTGCCTCTTTGCTGTGAACACCAACTGACTATACCGTCTTCGGCAACGTATAAGTAACGCGAACCGGCGCGGCATTTCCAGACGTGTTCTTTGCCCTCGACGAGGTCATCCTGAAACCAGTTCCAACGGGCGTAGCTGCGTGCTCCTTTGTCCTTGATCTCTTTGTAAACTTCTTTTTCACGGTCGGTCAGCCCTTTATTAAGCCCGTCGCCGTCGTGAATAACGCCAACCGTCGAAGAAAACCCTAGCTCGCGTGCGCGGTTAGCGATCTGCAAAGCCTCATCAGGATTTGCCACACCGCCGCCGACTACAGAGTTGATATTGACCTTAAATTTGGCGTGGTCACGCAGGTTAACGAGCTTAGCGTCGAGAACCTTGAGGCTTTTTTTCGAAACGTCATCGGGCGTTACGTTGTCGATCGAGATCTGGAGATAATCGAGGCCGGCCTCGTTGAGCTTTTGTATCTTATCGACCTGAAAATAATAGCCGTTCGAGATCAGCCCGGCGATCATTCCGTGATGACGGATGCGGGCAATGATATCGTATATCTCAGGATGCATCATCGGTTCGCCGCCTGAAATCGTAACGACGGACGTGCCGAATTCAGCGAGTTTGTCGATCCGTGCAAGCATCACATCAATGTCCACAGGATCGCTCGTTTTGTCGTATTCGTTACAGTATGTGCAGGCCAGATTGCACCGCCGCATCGGCACGATGTGTACCAATACCGGATGCTTGGTCGAAGCAAATGCCTTTATCGTGTGCTTGACGCCGCGTGTAAATCTGCTGAAACTGCTTGCCTTTGGCATATCTAGTTCTAGTATATCAAAAAGCCCCGGCCGAATGTGTTCGGCCAAGGCCAGGTGTTGTGTCGAACCGAAAAAGGCTACGCTTTGATCTTTTTAGCGTTGCTAGGATATTTGAGCTTAAAGATCTCGCCTTTAAGCGTTATGTTCTTTTGAATATTCGCCAGCAGAACGGTTGTCGAATCATTATTCTGCTCGGTGATCATCGCTTGACGTGGAAAACCGTCGTCGTCAACCCAAAGATCAGCCAATTTATAGCTGGTCGCTGTTTTTGGAGTCAACTGTAAATGCGAGGTATTTGTACCGCCGTTGATCTGTTCCCGACCGATGTAAATGTAGTTATAATTTGCTTTAAGTTCTTCTTTAGACATGCTCATAAACGCAAGCGCCCCGCCTACTGAAGCATTATTTTTTGCACTATTCGTCGTCCCGGTAATTACTTGATTCAGACGCGGACGATAAAGCTCGTATTTGTCCCCAATAACGGAGATTTGCTCTTCGACGGGTTTGGTCCAATCAATGCGAATATACCTCACACGGCTTCCGGTTTTTGGTAGATAGCTTGTGTTGCCAACTGTCGTATCAGAAACACCGAGTTGTGTGTTAGTTTTAACCATCGTCACGTCGGCTTTTAGCGATTGCAGTGATTTATTATTGAGATCCATCCGGCGAAGAACCTCTTGGATCACGCCCTGAGCTTTTGCTTCTGACACAGAAACAACTGACAACAATAGAGCTAAACCAAATACAACTATGCCAAAACGTAAATATCTATTCATAAAAACTTCCATTTTCTAATTCATTACCTTGCTTGCATCGCATCCACAGTCTTCGCTTATGACGAGTTGGGCGGGGGTTTGGGTTGCAAGCTGTTTTGGTTTATTGAACCACGCCTTTGGCGTAGCAAAGATAAAGATCATGCACAAAACGCACAAAACATCCCATTGCCAGGAGGCACGCTCGTAGTTCCAATTGATGACGTTTTTCATATCTTCAGTTTACGATATGTCCGTCGATCATCTGAATAGTGCGTGAGCACGCCTCGGCCGCCTCAGGGTTGTGTGTGATCATAATGATCGTCTGGCCAAACTTTTCGTTCAACTCGCGGAACATCTCAAGAACGATCTTTGAATTCTCAGTATCTAGGTTTCCAGTCGGTTCATCTGCAAGAATTATCGCCGGGCCGTTAACGATAGCCCTCGCCAGGGCGACACGCTGCTGCTCACCGCCGGAAAGTTCCAGCGGCTTGTGATGCATTTTATCCTCAAGCTTGAGCAACCTCAAAACCTCGCGGCGGCGGTCCGAATTTTTACTGCCATTCCCTGTATGGATCTTTTCGGCAAGTTTGAGATTGCCCTCGGCCGAAAGTGTCGGAAATAGATTAAAACGCTGAAACACAAAGCCGATCTTGCGGCGGCGAATATCCGTGCGGCGTGCGTCTGAAACTTTTGCCAGATCCTCGCTGTCGATGAGAATGCTGCCGCTCGTTGGGCTCAGTAGTCCGCCGAGCAGATGCAGCAGTGTCGATTTGCCACAGCCGGAAGGGCCCATGATCGCAACGAATTCGCCTTCGCCGACCTCAAACGACAGCCCTCGAAGCACCGGAACCTCGAGTTTCCCGATTTTGTATGACTTTTTTAGATCGATTGCACTTAAGATCGGTTTCATCTGATAGGCCTATTGGTATTTCGTAACTACGTTATTAACCGCCGGCGGCGTGGTTCCGGTAGCCTCACGCAGCTTCAGGTCAAGATCGACCTCTTCGAGGTTCCAAGAGTTTTGCAGAACGAACGCAGCATCAGGAAATTTGCTGCCGATGGTGACGGCTTCAGGCGTCTGATATGTCAGCGTCATTGCGTATTTTTCTTTAGGGCGAGTAACTGTCACTCGCAGCGGCAAATTGGCGTAATTCCCCGTATCGGTCAGGCTTCCCTCTTTGCCATAGACGATATCTGAATCGATCTCGTCTTGTGCGTCGAATATCTGTTGACGAGCGAGTCTGATACCGCCGACGCGGTCAAACCAAAAGCGTCGCTCGATCTTAAGGCTGCCGTCTGCTCGCTTAGTAAACTCGTCTAACAGATAATATCCCCGCATCACGACACGCAAAGGCGATTTTTTATCTAAGGTTGCATCTTCTTCGCTCTGAAAGATTGTGCTCTGTGTATAGACATTCGCCGTGTCTGTTGGTCGAACGAGCATTGCTTCAGTAAAATGCTGCGGACGAAGATTCGCAAAAGCATTTACATTTTCTTTGGCTATCTTGGCATTCTCAAGTTCAGTCGTACTCAACGTCTTCTGCAATTTAGAATAATCGGCACCGTTCGTTCCCTTAAGAAATTTCTTATATTTGCCGCTGCCACCATCCTGTAGGATCGCTACGCGAAACGTCTCTCCGTCCGACGTCATCTGGGCAACATCCGAATGAATTATTGGCACTTGAACTTTGAGTAGTATCTTGCCTGGCCGCTGCACAACAACCTCGCCGTCGGCCTGTCGATAAACTTCCTTGCTGCCAAATTCGGCAAATGAATTATCTTCGAATTTTAGATCGACCTTTGCCCGCATCGAGTTTACGCGTGCAAAGCGGTTTACCTCTTTTATTAAGTCGGCTTGAGGAGCATTTTCAGTCTTGAGCAAACGAGGGGTTTTTCGATCTGTTTTCACTAGATTGCAGCTCATCGACAGAGCAATAGCCGCAAATAGAAAAGCGATCTTAAATACCCAAAATTTATTGCTGCAAGACTTCATCTGTTTCTGATGGTTTTCACCGACTGTACGGTTGCAAAAATAAGCCTTTTCACCGCATCAAATCGAAAATAATAGCACGCTCTTGCGGGCATAACCTAATCACGAAAAGACGCGGAACGGGGTAAAATAGCATTCCCGCTCCGCGTTCTATTCGTCGAAATTTACCGCCTAACTCGAAAAAACTCCTTGGCTCCTCGTTAAGTAATCCTGCATCGTGTAGGCAAACATGATGGCGATCCAGAAAAAGCTCGCGACCGCCGCCAGCCAGATCATACGAGGGCTCCATTTCACGTGCATGAAGAAAAGCATAACGCACGACATTTTGGTAAACGCAATAAGCAGTGCAACCAATGTATTTGCACCGGGAAAGATCCAATCGAGATCGACCGTCGCAACAAGATATGTCGCGATTGTGCCTACTACAAGTATCATAAACACCCCGATATATTTCGGGATATTCATATGTTCATGTTGTTCGTGATTATCTGAAGACATCTCTTCTCCTAATGCATAAAGTGCCTGCCGAGCAAGTAAAGCAGCGGGAACAGGAATATCCAAACAATATCGACAAAGTGCCAATAGAGGCCGGACATTTCGACCGGCATATAATAGTCGGCATTATAATGTTTTTTCCAGGCGGTCCACCCGAGCCACGTCATCAACCCAAGCCCCACGATCATGTGAAGTGCATGCAGCCCCGTCATCACAAAATATATCCAAAAGAATATTCGTACCTTGTCGCGGAATTTATCAGCGTCTATCTCACCGTTTGAAAAATAACCGATCTTTTCTGCGTCGGTAAGGTAATTGTGATCCTGAGCGAGTTTTACTAGCGAACAATCTTTCCAGATGAACTCACCGCGAGGGTTTGGATGCACCTTTCCCAATTCTTCATGTGACAGTTGATAGCAAGGTGATTCGGCTTCGTCATGTTCGGTGCCAGGATCAGCTTTGACCTTTTTATTCAGTCCGGCAACAGGAACCAATCCGTGATTAAATTTATCGGTGTATTCGATGGCCTTAACGCCCAGAAATACCGAGCCGAAAAACATCGTCAGCACGATCAAAATGACCTGCATATTACGATTGCCTTTCTGAGCGTAATAGACGGTCAATGCCATCGTCAACGAACTAACGATCAGCACGAGCGTATTGAGACCACCCCAAAATGCATCAAGGTGGTTACTGCCCGCGGCAAACGCCATCGGATATTTTGAGCGGAAAACAAGATAAGACGTAAACAGCCCGCCAAAGAACATGATCTCCTGCACGAGGAACATCCACATCCCGATCGAGACGCTCTCTTCTTGCTGGCCCATATCCTCGAACTGGTGCTGGAGCCCCGGCTCGTGATAGACGAATTTATCTGATGATTCGTGTGTCGACATTTGTATTAATTAGGACTCGATCAGGATAATTCCGGACCGTTTTACGCAGCAGTCTCCGCTGCATCACGACGTTTTGCTCCTTCGATATCCAAACCACTTTCCTCGCCAAACCCGTATGCTTCCCACGTAACGACCGGCATAACTTCGAAGTTCTCTGTCGGCGGCGGCGAACTTGTCCGCCACTCAAGCCCCGGATGTATCCACGGGTTATCCGCAGCTTTTTTACCAAAGATCAGCGAATGGGTAAGATATATCGCAGGCATTATCAGCCCGATGCCTAGTACTGACGCACCTGCGGTCGAAAAAATGTTAAGAACCTGAAATTCCTCGGGATACGCGGCGTATCGCCGCGGCATTCCTTGATATCCCAAGATAAATTGAGGAAAGAATGTAAGATTAAATCCGACGAAAACAAGCATCGCCGAGATCTTTCCCCAGAATTCGGAATACATTTTGCCGGTCATCTTCGGCCACCAGTAATGGATGCCTCCAAGATAGGCGATCACCTGTCCGCCAACCATCACGTAGTGAAAGTGAGCTACGACAAAATAGGTATCTGTCAGATGGACCGTAAGACCTATCGCTCCGAGAAATAGTCCTGTCAGGCCTCCGATAAGGAACAATCCCATAAATCCGAGAGCATATAGCATCGGTGTATCGAATGAGATAGAACCTTTGTAAAGGGTCGCGGTCCAGTTAAACATCTTGATCGCCGAGGGGACGGCCACGACCATTGTCAGGAACGAAAATACCATACCGGCATAGATCGATTGGCCGCTGACGAACATATGGTGTCCCCAGACGAGGAATCCAAAGACTGCGATCGCGATACTCGAGAATGCAATAAATTCGTAGCCGAATATCTTTTTTCGCGAAAAATTAGAGATCAACTCCGAAATGACACCCATTCCCGGCAAGATCATAATATAGACAGCCGGATGCGAATAGAACCAGAACATATGCTGGAACAGGATCGGGTCACCGCCAATGGACGGATCAAATATACCGACATGTGCAACACGTTCGAGAGCGAGTAGTAATACCGTGATCGCCACAACTGGCGTTCCGAGTATCATAACGAGGCTTGTCGCGTAGTGTGCCCATACAAATAGCGGCATTCGAAACCACGTCATACCCGGAGCACGCATTGTATGGATCGTGACAATAAAATTCAGCCCCGTCAGGATCGACGAAAATCCGTTTACGAAAATACCGAGTCCGACGAGCATCACGAAGGAATTAGAGAAGGTCGTGCTGTACGGCGTATAGAAAGTCCATCCGGTATCTACGCCGCCCTGCATTAATGCAAACAGCGTTAAGCCGCCTCCGAGCCAGTAAATATATAGGCTTAAGAGATTGATACGCGGCAGAGCGAGATCCTTGGCACCGATCATGATCGGGATCAGGAAATTACCTAAAATTGCAGGGATCGAAGGTATCAGGAAGAAAAAGATCATCAAGATGCCGTGCTGCGTAAACACCCGGTTATAAGTACCGGTTTCGACCAGATCGCTTGCGGGCGTCAGCAATTCGAGACGGATCGTAGCCGCATAGAGCCCACCCATCATGAAGAACATCGTCACCGTGATCAAATACATTATCGCGATGCGTTTATGGTCTTTGGTCAAAAGCCATGATTTTAGCGTCGAGCCATTGTTCAAATAATTGAGCTTTGGCTTTTCGGCGTGACTTGCTGTTATGGCATCTTGCGTTTGCATAATCTTCTAAAACCTATTTATTACTATTTGCGACCGTTTTTGCAGCTGGTTTATTCGATACGGCAGCATTTGTAACCGGCTTATTAGCTGCGGTCGTATTAGCAGTCGGAGCCATCGCGGTACTTGCTGCAGCATTCGGGCTAAGGGATTTGATATAAGCCACGAGCGAATTAAGCTGTTCTTCGGTCACCTGTCCCTTAAAGGTTGGCATTATCGGCTGAAATCCTTCCACAACCTGCGATGCCGGATTAAGAATAGAGTTTCGGATATACTGCTCATCCGCCTTCACGGTCGCCCCGCCAACAAGCTTAACGTCCGTATTAAATACGCCCTCAAGCTTTGCCCCGCGTTGGGTCGGGCCCCCGGCGTGACACGAGGCACAGCCCAACTTGTTAGTGAAAAGATCTTTTCCTGCTTCGACAGGCGTCTGGCCTGAGACATTTCCACTGAGCCAATTGTCATAATCACGCTGCTCCATGACGTAGACCCAACCACCCATTCCAGAGTGGTTGAGGCCACAGTATTCGGCGCAGAATAAATGATACTTACCCGGCTTGGTCGCGTTGAACCACATGTAGGTGTATCGTCCGGGCACAACGTCAGATTTTGTTCGAAACGCCGGAATAAAGAAGTCGTGCAGGACATCCTCGGTCGTCATCGTCAACTTGATGTTGCGGCCGACGGGCACGTGCAACTCGTTAATTTCACGTTGCCCGGTCTCGTGCTGGACCTTCCACATCCACTGTTTACCGACGACGTAGATCTCCATCGAATCTTCGGGCGGCGTGTACTGGTTAAAAAATACGATCGCGCCGCCGAGGAAGATAGTCATCGAGATAACGAAAGGTATGATGGACCAAACTGTTTCGAGCACCATCGAGCCGTGCATTTCTTCGGGTGTTGCATATTTTTCCGTTTCGCGGTACTTAAGGGCAAAAAAGAATATTGCCGCCACGATAGGTATCGTGAAAGCTATACTTATTGCGATCAGGTAAAAATACAACGCGTCAACCTGCCACGCGAAAGTCGAAGCCTGATCTGGAAATAATGGTACCCAGTTTGTATTCTGCATAAATCGTCAGTGGTCGATAGTCAGTCGTAAGTAGCCGGTTAGAGCCACTCGCCATTCTTTACTCTCCACTCTCCACTCTCAACTCTCCACTTTTCCGCTTATTTCTCCGCCAAAACGCAAAACCTGCTAACCCCATGCCCAAAAGTGTCAGAACTCCGCCTAACCGCATTATTCTAAGCACCGCTAGGCCGTATTTACCTGTCGCGGGGTCATAATGATAGCAATACAAGAGCAATTGCTCTGCCGGATTGCCGACCTTATTTGCACTCGATTCCATCAGGCCGAATTTTAGGTCCTTAGGTGAATAATCTATTCCGTAAAAATATCTCGAAAGCTTGCCCTCAGGCGTCGCGACCATAATCGCTGCTGCGTGGGCAAACTGACTGCTCTTTTCGTCCCACTTGAAACTAAATCCTGCCGTCGAGGTGACCTTATCTATGGCTTCTTGGGTCCCGGTCAGAAAGTGCCAGCCTTTTTCTGCACCCGTCCGCCCGTATCGCTCCACATAACTCGCCTTTTTATTTTTAGCAAGATCGGGCTTGTCATTTTCACGAGCGTCAAAGCTGATAGCGACCACGTCAAAGTCTTTACCTGCATCAAAGGACATACCTTTCAGAGCCCCTGTCAGGCCGTTCAAAACCTGATTGCACAGCATCGGGCATTCGTAATAAACGAACGCGATGATAACGGGGCGTCCTGTATTAAAGTAGCTGCTGAGCTTGACCGCATTGCCGTCCTCATCTTTCAGCTCAACATCTAGAGGCATCTGAGCTCCGAGCTTTTGCTCGATACCGACCTCTTTCAGCACTGGCGGCAGCCCGTTCGGCTCCGAAGTTGCCGGGTCATAATATCGCGGTGAATATAGCGGCGAATTATAGTGCTCACTCTTTTGAGCAAAAACATTAGCAGTGAACAGTGAACAGTGAACAGTGAACAGTGCGATGAGAAGAACAAGCCCACTTATGGAGCCACGCTCTTGTCTTACACTTTTCACTTTTACCTGTTCACTTTTCATTAGTTTTTTTACCTGCGTTTTTCAGACACAAGTCTTCCTGCACTCGAATCAGAAATATATCCACTCGACTTCTTAAAAAATTCCTCTGACTCAGCACTCGATTTCGCTTTAACATTCTGGGTCAAGAGTTTGTCGATAGCCTCTTCGATCGGCATTACCATGACCATGCCGGTCTTTTCATCTTTACGGCCGCGTTCCCACACGTGATCCCATTGCTTTTTAAGCTCGTTATACTCAGCCTGCGGCATCTGTAATTCCAAATTCACCCGGCCTTTTTCCGAATCTACGCCAAACCCAGGTGCGGCCTGAAGACGTGGTTCCGGCGGAAGCCGTTCCTTGTCCGACATACCCATTGGGTTTTTGGATTCAGCGTTTTCCGTCTTTGCCTGATCTTTCAGCACATTAAGAAACGCCCACATCAGTCCAAATGTGATAACGATCAGCAGGAAAAGTCCGATCGCAAACGAGAATATGCCCTTGAGCCCTATCTCATTTGGTTCGTAAGCTTTATCCAAGTCAGCCACTGTGCTTTCGTGTTTCTTTGACGACATATCTTCTCTCTAAAATTAGTGTCCGCGTCCGTGCTCGACGGCCCCTTCGAAATACGGATCCTTAGCCGGTACCATTGGCCGCTTGAGCAGTTCGCCAAAGAACCACCACAGCCACAGTCCACCGACAGCTATCGGAGCGACAAAATCCAACCAACTGACGAAAAACGCCCCTTGTTCCAAACCGCCCGGCAAGACACGTTCGCTCGGGCCGATAAGATAAAACATATCGACGATACGCATTACCAAAATAAATACAGCGAGCGTAGCCAGCCAACGAGCTTTTCGTTTAAAGTCCTGTTGCAGCAGCACGAGAAATGGAAACGCGAAGTGGAATAGGATCAATGCAACACCGATATAACCCCAACCACCTTTCATTCGTGTCAAAAACCAACCCGTTTCTTCAGGTAGGTTACCTGCCCAAATGATCAGGAATTGAGAGAAATTAAAGTATGCCCAGACCATCGTCAGAGCCAGCATCAATTTGCCGAGGTCGTGAAAATGACGTTTGCCAAGCACACGATTCATCGGAGCTCTGTCAGAAAGATAAGCT
>JAYVOS010000485.1:0-11206 GCA_043757775.1 Chloracidobacterium sp.
TTACTTCCTGACCGTCAACCACGAAACTATTTTCCGAACCACTAGCACCGTCGATCTGAATACCGCCGCCCGTTGGTTCATTACGAACCGGAGCCGCCGCCTTCAGTGCCGTGGTAAAGTTGACTCCCTTTGGAAGGATCGAAAGTGCTTTTTCACCAAGGTTTGTCTGAATCTTGCTCGTCGTAGTGTCAATGGTTGCAACGCCCTCAGACGTGACATCAACAACTGCACCCACTGACGGCTTTAACTGTACATCAACGCCGGCAGCAGTGCCGAGCGACACGATAACGTCTTTCTTGGTAACTCTGTCAAAGTTTCCCGACGATACAACTACTGTGTAGCTGCCAGGCGGAACCGACTGAATACGAAAGAATCCGTCCTCATTTGTGGTAACTGTTCTTTCAAATGCGTTTCCAGTCACTACGACAGTCGCATTCGGGATCACAGCTCCGTTAGTATCTTTTATAGTCCCTTCCACCGCTCCAAATCTTTCTTGTGCAAACGCAGCTGCTGCGAAGCAAAGTAGAATGGAAAAAATGATGGGTACAATTTTAAATTTCTTACTCATATTTCTCTCCTAACTAAAATTTCACTGAACATCATAAATGACTCTAAATCATAAATGAACCCAAACTGGGTAGTTATTCCCTGTTCTTCTTGCAATTTCAGAGCCACTGAATACGCATTTCAGGGTTACCGCCGCTAACTCTATGATTAAAAAGCTTTTAGACATATTATTAAAAGTAAATAAGATCAAATTTAAACACCAAATCTTATTGGGATGTCCAATATTTTGTATATTTACATTATTTTTCGTACAACCACAAGTTGTTAGTGTTGAAACAAATTTTAACAGGCAAATGCGGTCTGTTTTTCAGCAACATAAATATGTTATTCTCAAAAATACCGAGATGAATTGAGAGGTTCGAGCTTTGGCCTAGTTTCATTCGCAATGCCTGATGGGCAGCATTCTCGGCTCGATCAAATTATGGAGGATTTATGAAGTTTCGAAATCACTTTGCCGCATGGGTCGTCACGCTTATTTTGATCTTGTTTGCAGGCTCATCTGCTACGCTCGCCCAGAGTACCGGCACCTTGCAAATAGGGTTGAACCGTATCGAAGGCAGAGTCATGGACGAAACAAACAATGGTGTCGATAACGTTTATGTAGAGCTCTACGACAACTATGGCAGTCTTCTTGCCCGCCAGCGCTCCACGGGGCAAGGGCGGTTTTCGTTTAGGGGAATGCGGCAGGGTAGATACGTTATTTCGGTGAAACCATTTGGAACCAATTTAAAAGAAGACTCAAAGGAGATAGAAATAAATAATCAGTCTTCGCGGAGTGATACTGTTATGGTCGATTTCCGCCTGCGACCGGATCGGCAGTTTAAGCAGACCGACGCAGGTATAGTCGGAACGATCTTTGCCCAAGAGGTGCCGGAGGATGCCAAGCGGTTATACAGATCCGGTGTTGACGAAGTTCAGTCAAAGCCTGACAAAGCTCGCGATGACCTCAAAGCAGCGATAAAGCTGTTTCCAAATTACTTTGATGCATTGGCCGCTCTCGGCAAGGCTAATATCATTGAGGGCAAATTTGCTGAGGGATATCCATATTTGCTAAGGGCGATCGACGTAAACTCAAGATGTTCTGATTGTTACTACAGTTTGTCGCTTGCATTTTACAAGCTAAATGAATTGGTAGCCGCGACCAAGGCGGTTGATGCTGCGGCAATACTCCAGCCCAAGAGCGGCCCGGTTCGCTTGTTACAAGGTATGATCTACCGTAACAACGACGATCTGGCCGGAGCCGAAAAGGCGTTATTATTGGCAAAATCATTGTTTACAGACCCTAATCCTGAGGTCCATTGGCAACTATCTAATGTTTATAACAGGCAGAAACGAAATCAGGAGGCCGCTGACGAGTTGGAACTTTATATCAAAGCAAAATCTGACATGAGTGCGACCGAAAAAGCGAGTGTACGAGACCTGATCGTAAAGCTTCGCAAGACAAAATAATTGGTCCTCTCGGATGAAAAATCCAATTATCTGAATAATGTCCAAAATGCTAAACACAATTTGAATGTCGCCTGGCTTAACACTTGGGCATAAGACCGTCTAACCCTAATTACCACAACAGTTTAGAACACAAAACTCACGTCTCGGCTCCGTGGCTCTGAAATTGCTATTTATTTAATTGAACAATTATTCCTTAATTAAAAGGTCTAATGTCTTTAAGAGCGTGGCTCTATTAATCTTCTAAGGAGAAATATCAAATGACTAATACATTAAAAATGATCGTATCGATCTTTTCCGTGTTGTTACTGACAACCGCAATAGCGTTTGGCCAGGTGACAACAGGAACGATCGAAGGGACGGTCAAGGACTCGAAAGGTGGTGTGGTTCCGGGGGCTTCGGTCACCGTAGCGGGCCAGACCGCCGGATACCATCAGACCGTGGTCGCAAACAGCGACGGTTCTTTCCGCTTTAACAATGTGCCTGTTGGCCGATATAAGGTCACAGTCGGCGCAATTAGCGGATTTGCGGAAACGTCGATGGAAACACAGGTAAGCGTTGAAAAGACGACTGTCGCTGATGTTGCTCTGGGCATCACCCAATCGGTGAATACGGTTGACGTATCAACCGATCCGCTTGGCGTCGTTCTCGACTCGACAAACAGTAAGGTTCAGACCAACATTACATCTGAACTTATTGAGAAATTGCCGTTGGGTCAAAGTTTCACCTCGGCACTGAAAGTGTCGCCCGGTACTAACTACTCGTCATTGACGGGCGGTTTTTCGGTAGACGGCGCAAGTAAGGCAGAGAACACATTTCTTATTGACGGACAGGAAGTCACAAGCTACCGCTACGGCACCCTGGATAGTGTCAATAACATTCCTACGGCCCTTGTAAAAGAGGTGCAGATAAAAACCGGTGGATATGAAGCCGAACACGGCGGCGCTAGCGGTGGTGTGATCTCAGTCATCACGAAATCCGGCAGCGATCAAATGCACGGCGAGTTCGGAACTCAGTTCGTCACCTCAAAGTTTCAGCCAGGTAACGATAACATCACTGCTAACTCTTACGGATCAACGACCTATCAGAGGCTTTACGCGATTCGATCGCCGAAAGCGCAGTACCTGGATTTTTATCCAAGCGCATCGCTGGGCGGAAGTATCGTAAAGAATCATCTTTGGTACTATGGCATCTATTCGCCTCAGATATTCAACACAACCAACGTGGCTAAGTATTATCAGCCATTTACTGATGCCTCGGGTCCGAAACTCGTTCCCAATCCGGCAGTCCCCGATGCGACCTATATCACAAATACCAGATATGAATATGCTCAGGGGCGTATAGACTATTCGCTGTTTAATAAGTTGAGCGGATTTACCTCATTCCTGTGGAATCCGGCGATCTATCACGGCATCGCAGCCTCATCGATCAACATCGGCGGCAACACGCCGACCCAAACCGGCTATACACAAACTGGACCTGATCTCTACCGTCTAAAGGGTGGTCGTGATAATTCAAACCAATTCACAACGCAAGCCACTTATTTGCTTACCAACGCCATTGTCATATCAGGACGTTTTGGTAATGGCTTTCAGAACAGCAAACCGTCGTCCTATGCCGGTTTCTTTGACACGAATTACCTTTGCCGCGGAGCATCAAGTTCATTACCTTATACAAGTGGTGCCACTCAATGCCCGTCACCGGGACGCGGCTACACCACTTCGCCAACTGGTAATGGTGGAGCCCAGTATGAGATCTCGAAGCGCCGCACCTACGGTGTTGACGCAACGGGAATTTTCAATTTAGGTGGTAGCCACGTTCTGAAGGGTGGTTACGAATACGCGAAGCTTTTTGCTTCGATCAAAGGCTCAACTGCGAGTGTTAACACCGCCGGACGAGTTGCACTATTTTACGGACAGGATCCTGTGGCTAACAGCCAGCCGATCACCTGTAACTACAACATTATTGCACCGACAGCGGCAAACTGCGTTGGGTACGGACAATTGGTTAGATACGGTGAAAGTGGAGCGTCGAGCAACAAGACTCAGGCTCTTTACATTCAAGATAAATGGACGATCAAACGTCTGACGTTGAACTTGGGTGTTCGTGCAGAAAGCGAAAACCTGCCTGCATTCAACACGGGCGGTGGCAATCCTGCTATTCCTATCTCGATCCCTTGGAAACGAAAGACTGTTCCCCGTCTGGGTGCAGCGTATGATCTTTTCGGAAACGGCAAAACCCGTCTTTATGGTAGCTATGGTATTTTCAGCGACCGCTTTAAGTTCGAACTTCCAATCGGGTCGTTCGGCGGAGCGATATATTTCGTTGATTACTTTCCGATCATGTTCAGCAATCAGGCGTATAGCTACTATACCCCTTCGCGAATCTTGGGAACGTTTGGAGCCAACCACATCGGCGGCGGAAATCCATCTACCGCAGGTGGGCTGAGTCAGCGTGAGCTTGACTTCCGTATTCCTTCGAATCTGCCAGCATCGACCTACGCAACTCTCGTCGGAGTGCCTCTTGTCGGGGTTGATCCAAACATCAAACCTTTCAAGCAGGAGGAGCTAACATTCGGAGCGGAAACAGAGTTGCATGGCAACTATATCGTCTCAGGCCGCTTCACACGTAAGCGTCTTCTTAGCGGTATCGAAGACGTTGGATACATCGATAATGGCCTGAACGAATACTACACCATCGGTAATCCTGGTGAAGGTGTAGCTCTTAAACAGCGTCAGGATTTTGGTATAACCAAGAATGCTAAGGCTCGTCGCCTTTACAACGCATTCGAAATGGCCGTTACCCGACGCTATTCGAAGAACTATTACTTCAGCGCAAACTACACGTATAGCCGCCTTCGTGGCAACTATGCAGGTTTGGCAAACTCGGATTACTTTGACGGCGGTTCAGCTGATGGTTCATCTGCATCCCGTTCGTCGCCAGGTGTAAACCGGTTCTTTGACTGGGCAGTAAATGGCTACACCGCTTACGGTGCTGACGATTACGGCCCGCTCGCAACGGATCGGCCGCATGTGGTCAAAGCATACGGTGGTTACACTATTGACTGGCGTGGAAATAAAGCGAATTCGACAGAGCTTTCTTTCTTCTGGACCGGTGAAAGCGGAACCCCGCAGACGACGTCAGTTGCGATCGAAAGTACCAATGTGGTTTGGAAAAAACGTGGGGATATGGGACGTACTCCAGTTCTTACACAAACCGACCTTGGATTGTCGCACGGCTATAAATTCGGTCGCGACAGTAAGTTCAAGCTCGTTGGGGATATAAACGTAACGAACGTGTTTAACCAGCACACCGTTACGGCTCTTAATCCTGAACGCTGGTTGAATGGCACTATCGCAGCAACCGATGTTATCCCGACATACAATTACAATGCTCCTGGTTTTGCTCAGATGACAGCATTCCAGAATGCTATCCTGAACGGTCAAGGTGCAGCTGCACTTACCGCCCTAGATGCTACAGCTAACCGTAACGTTATTTACGGACTGCCTAGTGCATTTCAGGGAAAACGCGGTGTACGTTTCGGATTCAAATTAGTATTTTAATTTACTAATAGAAACCCGTTTGAGGCCGTCCTTTTTGGGCGGCCTCTTTTTTTGCATGATTCAATGCATTAGGCCCCTTTAATCTTCGGCTTCTCTTGAAAAATATCTACTCATCCCTCAAACTATTCTTCTATCCGCAACTAACCGGGAGATCGTTTTGGCAGAAAGAATTTACCGCGATTCGGTTCACAATATTATCCGCGTAAACACCGATTCGGACGAGGGGCGGCTCGTTGTGTCTCTGATCGATACGCCCGAATTTCAGCGTCTGCGGCGGATCAGACAGCTCGGGCTCGCGTATTTTGCATATCAGGCGGCGGAGCATTCGCGGTTCACGCACAGCCTCGGGGCGTTTCATCTGGCGGGCCGTATGATCGCCAAACTGCGTCTCACTTATAACATCCCGGACGAAGCTCAGACCGCCGTTCGGATCGCCGCTCTGCTTCACGACATTGGCCACGGGCCATTTTCTCACGTCATCGAATCGATCCTCGGTTTTCATCACGAGCAATTTTCGATCGACGCGGTTTTGAGCGAAGAGACCGAGATCGGCAAGTTATTACGACAGTATTCACCCACACTCGCCGGGAACATCGCATCGATCATTCGAGGCGATTTCAAACCGCTCGCTCTCGGACAACTCGTGTCATCACAGCTCGATGTTGACCGCATGGATTACCTGCTCCGCGACTCTTTGATGACCGGTGCGAAATACGGAATTTACGATCTCGAATGGATAATAAAGTCGATCGAGATCAACGAAGCGGACGACCATTTATACGTCTCAGCACCGGGGCTTTACGCCGTCGAAGACTATTTGCAGGCACGGTATTATATGTATCGTCAGGTGTATTTTCATCGAACCTTGCGGTCGGCTGAGGCGATATTGAAAGTGCTGCTGCGGCGTGCGTTGCTGATCTTTAAGGACGGCGGAGACGTTTGGTTTGCCGCCGGGACCCCGATGGAAAAGATACTCGCAGGTCAAAAACTCGGGCTCAAAGAGCATCTCGAACTCGACGATACCGACGTGATGTTTAGCATAAAACGCTGGCAGCACGCCGCCGATCCGATACTCTCAGACCTCGCAAAACGCTTTCTGGACCGTCGGCTGTTCAAAGCGTTTGATCTCGATATGCCCGAAGCTGACCGGACAAAATTTGTTGACGGATCGCGGCAGATCGTCGAGAATGCAGGATTTGACCCGGATTACTATTTCGTCGAGGACAAGGCAGGTAATGCCTCGTATTCGTTTTACTCGAAAGACACATCTGACCCGAAAAATTTGATATTTGTCGAAGACGGTTACTCGCGTCCCGCAATACGCGAAATATCGTCTGTCAGCCCCGCGATCCGCGGGTTGCAGGAGGGCTACCGCATACACCGCATCTGTTTCCCGGCCGAATTAAAGAACGAGATCGGCGAACTCTATCACAAGAATTAAAGATAAATTTGCCACAGATGGACACAGATAGATACAGATCAAAAACAGATATGAAACGTGTTCGCTCTTTGAAAAATTCTTATCCATCTGTATCTATCAGTGTCCATCTGCGGTTAAAAATCTTCGCGACTTTGCACGTTTGCGCCTTTGCGTTAATTTTCTGCTCTTCAATAGAGGCACAAAGAGTTGCGATCTTGACACCGGATAATACAGATCCAAGCCGTTCGTTTGCTCAAAAGCTCGAAGATTCGCTCAGCAAAAGAGTAAGAATAATCGACGATTCGCTGAGTGAAACAGCTTTCGGATCTGCAAAGCCTGAAACTCCATTTAACCTGACAAAAGAAGATTCGATGCGGATCGGAGCGGTGATAGGCTGCGATTACTTTATTTTATTAAAGTCAGCGACACTTCGCCGCAGCGCCTACAAACGCCCCGAGTATTACGAAGCAAATGCTGTGATCTACGTGGTCAGTTCACGCACGGGAAGGCTCCTGTTTTGGCGACTGCAAAAGTTTGAGGCCAATAAACCCAAAGACGCAGACAAGCTGCTTGCCAAATCGGTCGATCCACTCGCGATCGAAATTGCCGCAAAACTTATCGCGACCACAAAAGCAGAGGTGTCGGAACCAACCCCGCCCGCTGTCGAAGAAGTTCCCGACGCACATGCTCCCGAGGCAAAAAACTTCAAGGCTCCCGTTCCGTTTCGCCGGATCAAACCTGAATATACGGCTATTGCAGGTTTTTACAACATCGCGGCGACCGTCGATATTGTTATTGACCTCGACGCTGCCGGAACAATAACCCGGACTGAGATAGTCCGTTGGGCAGGCTACGAATTGGACGAATCGGTCGAGAAAACTGTGCGTCAGATGAATTGGCGTCCGGCAGAGCGCAATGGCAAACCCTTGCCGATGCGGTTTTTGGTGCGATACAATTTTGTGAAGGTAGATAAGGAATAACAATGCCCAAAAATTTAAATGCGTAACATCCGGGCCGCCATCAGACTCATATTATTTACCATCGCGACGATCGGCCTGTATTCGTTATGGTTCGTCACACAGTTTTTTGTTTCGGACAAGATCCGCTGGCGGCAAAACGCATTTTATCTGTGGACGGCCAGTTTTAACCGCATCTCACACATGACGGTCGAGGTCGTCGGCACTCCGCCCACACCGCCATTTTTTCTTGTTTGCAACCATTTAAGTTACACAGATATGGGAGCCTTGCGTGCCGTGGCTAAGGGCGTTTTTGTTGCCAAGGCCGAGATCGACAGCTGGTTTCTCGCCGGGCGTATCTGCCGTGATATGGGCATGATCTTTATCGATCGGACAAATCGGCGCGATATTCCGCGTGCCGGCGAAGAGATCATCGAGCGTCTCGATGCCGGTGAAGGCGTCATCGTTTTCCCCGAAGGCACGGCTACCAAAGGCGACGAAGTACTGCCATTCAATTCGTCGTTTCTCGAATTCGCAGCCCGCAGCGGCGTGCCTGTCAGTTACGCTTCGATCACGTACACGACGCCCGCTGGCGAACCACTGGCGAGCGAATCCGCGATCTGGTGGGAAGATATCAGCTTTTTTGCACATCTCTGGCGTCTTTTCAAAGTAAAAGGTTACACGGCGATCATTCATTTTGGCGGAGAACCTATCGTAAACTCTGACCGCAAAGTTTTGGCGACAGAACTCCGCGATCATGTCGCGGAGATGTTTGTTCCCGCGTTGTAAATCTTGTTAATAGGGAATAAACTTTTTCTCATCCATACCGTATTAATCCAACAACCTTTCTTAGGAGAAAAAAATGAACACACGACTCTTTCGTTTTATGACGACTTTAGCGATCATGCTCTCTCTATGGAGCGCAACACTCGCACAAAGCTCTGGCTTTGACACCTCTCGAATGGATCGCTCGGCTGATGCCTGTGACGATTTTTTCCAATATGCCAACGGCAAGTGGGTCAAGGATACTGCTATTCCGCCGTCGCAATCGCGTTGGGGTAGTTTTAATATCCTTAATGAAAGCAACCGCGACGTGCTCCACGACATTCTCGACAAAGCCGTAAAACAAAAGGCTGCGGCGGGCAGCGACATTCGATTGATCGGCGATTTTTACGAATCGTGCATGGATGAAACTGCTATCGAAAAAGCAGGGACAACTCCTATCAATGAGTACATGAAGCAGATCTCAAAGATCAAAACTCCCGATGGCGTGAAACACGAGATAGCACAGCTGCATAAAATGAGTGTTCCTGCCCTGTTTCGGCTCGGCGGTGGTGCTGATGCAAAGAATAGCAACATGGTCATCGTCAATTCGGGCCAGGGCGGCCTGAGCCTGCCCAATCGCGATTATTATGTAAAAGAAGACGCTAAGTCAGCGGAGATCAAAGGAAAGTTTGTCGAGCATATGACAAATATGTTCAAACTGCTCGGTGATGCTCCAGATGCGGCGGCGGCCAATGCTGCTAAGGTAATGGAACTGCAGATGCGTCTTGCTAAGGCATCGACTGCTCCGGCGGACCTTCGCGATCCGGATAAAAACTATAACAAGATCCCACTCGCGGATGCACAGGCGATCATTCCAAACTTTTCGCTTGCGGGCTATATGAAAGAGAGGGGAATGCCCATCGTTACTGAGATCAATTTCGGCCAGCCGGGTTTTTTCAAAGAGGTCAACAATATGTTTACCGATGTGCCCGTCGATACCTGGAAAACCTATTTTAGATGGATGGTCGTCAGTTCGGCCGCAAACACGCTGCCCAAAGCATTTGTTGACGAGAGCTTTAACTTTCAGGGCCGGGTTCTATCGGGAACAAAAGAACAGCAGCCCCGCTGGAAACGCTGCGTAGCCGCAACCGACGGCACGCTTGGCGAAGCCCTCGGTGCAGAGTACATTAAGGTCAATTTTCCGCCTGAGGCTAAAACCAGGATGGATCAGATGATCACAAACCTGTTCGCTGCGATGAAGAGCCACATCGAGGGTCTCAAATGGATGAGCCCCGAGACCAAGGTCAAGGCTCTCGCAAAGCTCGACGGTTATAAACGCAAGATCGGGTATAACGAACATCCACGCGGTTATGTTGGGCTAAAGATCGACAGAAAATCTTATGCCGGTAATGAGATCCGCTCACGTGCATTTCAAAACGCACGCAACGTGGCCGATATCGGAAAGGCGACCGACAAAACCCGCTGGGGAATGACGCCGCCGACTGTCAACGCTCAGTATTCGCCGACGAATAACGACATCACTTTTCCGGCCGGCATCTTACAACCGCCTTTCTTCAATTTCAAAGCTGACGACGCGATCAATTACGGCGGCATCGTAGCCGTGATCGGCCACGAAGTTTCGCACGGATTTGACGATCAAGGCAGTAAATTTGGTCCGGACGGTAATTTAAAGTCGTGGTGGACAGCCGACGATCGCTCCAAATTTGAGGAGCGGGCGGCGTGTGTCGTCAACCAGTTCAACGGCTACGAAGTCCTGCCTGGCCTCAATATCAACGGGCGTCTGACCCTAGGCGAAAACATCGGCGACCTTGGCGGTATGGCCGTCGCTTATACGGCGTTCATGGACTCGCTCAAGGGCAAACCTGCACCGCCGCTGATCGACGGTTTTACCGCTCAACAACGGTTTTTCCTAGGCTGGGCTCAGGTATGGGCGGCAAAATCTACCCCCGAAGCCGAACGTGCTCAGGTACTCGGTGATCCTCACTCTGCCGCCAAATACCGTGTAAACGGCCCTACGTCCAATATGCCGGAGTTTGCTCAGGCATTCGGCTGTAAACAAGGTGCTAAGATGATCCGCGAAAAGGTTTGCGAGATCTGGTAGAGTTTTGAGTCTCGCCTTTAGGCGATGATCTTAAAGTTAAGGCTTCGCTCGAAATGAGTGAAGCCTTTTCAGTTTGTGACCCACCAGCACGAAAATTGTTGGCATGACCCCGATCTTCTGTCCCTCGAAATATCGCAGAATCGCACGCCTGACCCCATTCTTGACTCATTCTTGACTTAGGAGACAAATCGTCAGGTTCGTCAAAGGGTTCCTGTTATCTGTTTTCATACGATCCTCCGGAAATGGCGTCCCGAAATCAGTCCTTTCTGATTAGTTTGAATTTCCACACCATTCTACTCTGGTTTTCGTCAAAAATGTAATTGCCTTCGCGAACGCTCCAGTAACCCATAAACTCCCAGCGGCCGGG
>JAYVOS010000486.1:0-3010 GCA_043757775.1 Chloracidobacterium sp.
GGATTGGCATCGGTCACGCCGGAACGTTAATCTCTGCGATCTTGCTGCTGATGAATCAGAAATGGCGAACGTCGATCAACCGTTTTGCCGAGGCTATGACCCTTTTTGCGGTGGCCTGTGCGGCGATGTTTCCGCTGCTTCATACGGGCCGTCCTTGGCTTGCGGCTTATTGGCTGTTTCCATACCCCAATACGATGGGACTTTGGCCCAATTTCCGTAGCCCGCTTATCTGGGACGTTTTCGCAGTTTCCACGTATGCAACGGTGTCAGCATTGTTTTGGTATGTAGGTTTGATTCCCGATCTCGCGACGCTGCGAGACCGTGCAAAAAATAAGTATTTCAAATTAGTTTACGCAGCTCTGTCTTGGGGCTGGCGCGGTTCGGCACGTCACTGGCACCGCTATGAGATCACATACTTGATCCTCGCGGGCATCTCGACGCCGCTCGTGCTTTCTGTCCACTCGATCGTGTCATTCGATTTCTCGGTGTCTCAAGTCCCGGGCTGGCACGCGACTATCTTCCCGCCATATTTTGTTGCGGGGGCTGTGTTCGCTGGATTTGCGATGGTTCTGATCCTCTGCATCCCGCTCAGGCGTTGGTATAGAATGCAGGATTTCATTACACACACTCACCTTGTCTTTATGGCAAAGGTGATGCTTGCGACCGGCCTTATTGTCGTTTACGGCTACTTTATGGAAGCCTTTTTTGGCTGGTACAGTGCGTCGCAGTATGAAGCCTTTATGATCAAGAACCGAATATGGGAAGGCCCGTATTGGTGGTCGTATTGGCTGCTGATCTTTTGTAACGGTATATCGATACAGTTTTTATGGTTCAAGCGTTTTCGCGAAAGCGAATTCTGGCTCTTTGTCATATCGATCATTGTCAGTGTCGGTATGTGGCTGGAGCGTTTCGTCATTATCGTTACGAGTTTGCACCGAGACTTTTTGCCATCTTCATGGGCAATGTACAGCCCGACGATGTTTGATCTGTCGATGTTTATCGGAACGATCGGATTTTTCTTTACTCTGATATATCTGTTTGTCAGATTCGTCCCGATCATCTCGATGTTCGAGGTCAGAACCTTGCTTCCCGAGGCTAATGTGCATGGGCACCAACAGGATTTTGAGGAAAATGTTAACGAGGTCGAATATACCTACGACCGGACAGATCCGCCTAATCAGTAGGCAGAAGACGGTGGCAGTAGGCAACGTTTATTAGATAGGTTTATGGAAAACAACCTCCACGGGATAATGGCTGAATTTGATTCCGCAACGGAATTGGTTGATGCGGCGCGTAAAGTTCGCGATGCGGGCTACGTGAAAACCGATGCGTTTTCGCCGTTTCCGCTGCACGAGATCGACGAAGCTCTCGGCATCAAACGCAGCATACTGCCGTATTTGATCTTTGCGGGCGGTATTACTGGGCTGCTGTCAGGAATAGGACTCCAGTATTTCGTACACGTATTTGATTGGCCGATCATCGTAGGCGGGCGTCCGTTTTTCAGTTTACCGGCATTTATACCACCGGCCTACGAATTGACGATCTTGTTCGCGGCATTCGTGGCAGTGTTTGGAATGTTGTTTTTGAACGGTCTTCCGGCTCCTTATCATCCGGTCTTTAATGTGCCGCGATTTGCACTCGCGACCAGAGAGAAATTCTTTTTGATCATCGAATCTGCCGATCCGAAATACGACTACGCAGAAGTAAAGAGTTTTATGGAAAGCCTGAATTCGCAGGGGGTTTTTGATGTCGAGAACTAGAACATTGACTCCGAGACGCGGAGACACGGCGACGCAGCGATTTAGATCCCGGCGTACCGGTGTCGCTCCATCTCTGCGTCTGCTCGTGATTCTCGCCTTCTGCCTACTCGCAGCCGGGTGCGGCTTGCGTGCTGATATGCAGGATCAGCCGCGATACAAAGCATATAAGAAGAGCGATTTCTTTGCCGACCACAAAGGATCACGCGATCCGGTCGATGGAACGGTTGCTCGTGGCCAGCTTCAAGACAACAAGGCTTTTTACACTGGTAAAGTCGATAATCCTTCGAATGTTCCGGTTGAAACTACGACTGGCCCGACTGGAAATACTCTTGTTGCAAGCTTTCCTAATGATATTGACGAGTTTCCGATGCCTGTCACCAAAGAATTGGTCGAACGCGGACGGGAACGGTACAACATTTACTGCATCGTCTGTCACGGTCCAAACGGCAACGGGGACGGTATGATCGTTCGCCGCGGATTTCCGCAACCGCCGACATACCACGATGATCGTCTGCGAAATGCTCCGGTCGGACATTTCTTTGACGTGATCACGAACGGATGGGGCAAGATGAATGCATACGCATATCAGGTGCAGCCTGCAGATCGATGGGCGATCATTGCATACATCCGTGCACTACAGATCGGTCAAAATCCTGATAACAATCTGAAAATGAGTTCAAAACCAGAGTCGAACACGGCGACCCCGAAACCGGCTGAGACAAAAACCGCCAATATTAACGGAGGTAAACGTTAAATGGCGAACCTTGATAACTTTCAAGCACCGGCTGAGATCAACCGTTGGAGAACACTCGCACTTGGCATTGGCGGCATCGCCCTGATCATATGGGCAATTGGGGCCTATTTCAATACGGAACAGGCGTTGCGTTCGTGGCTGCTGGGGTTTATTTTCTGGGGCGGTATTGGGCTCGGGAGCCTGGGCGTTTTGATGCTGCAATATTTGACTGGCGGAGCCTGGGGCGTTGTTATTCGCCGCACACTCGAAGCCGCAACCCGCACCTTGCCGCTTATAATATTGCTTTTCGTGCCGCTCGCGATCGGGGTTTATACAGGAAAGTTTTACGCTTGGACTCATCTGCCTCCGACCGATCACGTGATGGAAGTTCGCGGCATCTTTATGACGCCGTGGTTCTGGATAGTCCGTGCTGTGATCTACTTTTCGCTATTTAGTATCATGGTCATTTTGCTGAACCGTTGGTCGGTGCAGCAAGACAAGACCGAAACGGTCGAAG
>JAYVOS010000487.1:0-3006 GCA_043757775.1 Chloracidobacterium sp.
TTAGGTCGAATTTTAGGCCGAGGTTGTTTAGGCGTTCGCGGAGGATGCGGTCGGCGGCTTTTGCTTTATCTAAGGCGTCGGGCCAGGAATAGACTAGTGTGCCGACGGATTTGTAGCCGCCGAGGTAGGCGATGGAGACTTTGTAGAAGTCGGTTTTTGGGTGGCCGGTGATGCCGTGGACGCGGACGCGGTTGTCGCCGGCGGGTTCGATATTGATCGATGCGAAATCGGCGACGACATCAGGCGTGATGTATTCGTGCGGGTCGCCCATCTCGTATAAGAGCTGCTCTTTGACGGACTGAATGTTGACGCGGCCGCCGGTGCCTTCGTGTTTGGTGACGATGAAGTCGCCGTTTGGTGACGCTTCGACGATCGGGAAGCCGATGTTCGCCATGTCGGGGATGTTTTGCCAATCGTACTGGCAATTGCCGCCGCTCGATTGAGCACCGCATTCGATGATGTGCCCGGCGATTGTCCCGGCCGAGACCTTGTCCCAATCGTCGAAACTCCAGCCAAACTCGTGCATCAGCGGAGCGAGCGTCAGGCCCGTGTCGGTCAAACGCCCGCCGACGATGACGTTGGCACCTTTATCCAGAGCTTCGACGAGCGGTGCGGCACCGAGATAGACGTTGGCGGACTGGACTTGATCGCGAATCGCGGAAAGCGGTGTGCCGTCGTCCATGCTGTTGATCTCGACACCGTCGGCGAGCCAGCCATCGAGTTTGTCGAGAACGTCATCGCCGGTAACGACGCCGATCTTTACTTTGCCTTGCAGGCCGAGTTCGCGTGCGACATCGGCGATGGCGTTCGCACAGCCTTCGACATTGACTCCGCCGGCGTTAGAGAGGACCTTGATATTCTTTTCGACGCAATCGGGCAGTATCTCACGCAAAAGCTCGACAAAATCCCGTGCATATCCTGCCTCGGGATTGCGATTACGTTGCTTTTGCAGTATCGACATCGTCACTTCGGCAAGATAATCGAGCATGAGGTAATCGATCGGGCCCTTGCGAACCTGATCGACCGGAGCGGATAACAGATCGCCCCAAAAGCCTTGCCCGCCTGCTATTCTTACAGAAGATCTCATAATTATTTAGTAGAACAAAAGAAGATAGGGCGGTCAAACAATGATCGAAATCATACTTGACCGCCCTACTACATTAGTTGTTGAGCCGAGACTACAGTCTGCGATGTCTTGGATGTGAGACGAATGGATATTTTGCTTTGCGCCAGACCCATTTGGTGCCGTGAACCGTTTTAACGGCTACCCAGCGTCCGCCACGATACGATTTACTGGCGACCCACTTGCTGCCGTTCCAGGTCTTTTTACCGACAGTGGTGCCGATCCTGCGGCCTCCGTGATATACCTTTTTGGTGACGTGAACGGTTTTATCACCGACCTTTTTCATCATCGAGTCCTGAGCGTTGACCGCTTGCGAACTGACAAACGTGATCGTCATAAGAAATGCGACTGACAATAACAATACTTTTATGTTTTTCATATTTCCCCTTGCGTGATCTTTTCTGATACCAAATCAAATATGAGCCTTTAATTTATTGATGTCAACATCGGCCTAGGCTCAGGCAGGCCGGACATTTGCATTAATGAAGGTAACGATGTCTTCGGTAGATGTACCGGGCGGAAATACCTCTGACACGCCAATTGACTTGAGTTTGATGATATCTTCCGGCGGGACGATGCCCCCAACAAGCACGAGAGTGTCGTCCATGCCGTTTGCACGTAGTAAATCGACGATGCGGGGACACAGGGTGTTGTGTGCACCGCTAAGTATCGAGATGCCGACAGCGTCAACGTCCTCTTGCAAGGCGGCAGATGCGATCATCTCGGGCGTTTGACGCAGACCGGTGTAAATCACCTCCATTCCGGCATCGCGTAATGCACGGGCGATGACCT
This sequence comes from Chloracidobacterium sp., assembly GCA_043757775.1. GTDB lineage: Bacteria > Acidobacteriota > Blastocatellia > Pyrinomonadales > Pyrinomonadaceae > OLB17. The sequence goes on from JAYVOS010000487.1 coordinate 1,916, forward strand.
TCGCTCCGCGGTCGTGACCGTCGAGGCCGGGTTTAGCCACTAGAACTCTTATCTTTCTTTCACTCATATTGGTTAAAGTATATTAACGAGCCACGTGCGCGAGCAAACTGCTGATTTTGATATAAGGTTTGAGTTTTGCCCACGAAAAGTAAAACTCGCCGTCCGGCTGCAACGCCTGAATTACATGCGCAAAGTCGTAATCATGGTGAAACGTAATGCCTTTGTCCGAAACTGAGAACTGATCGAGCTGAACGGGATGATATTGCTTTGATTCCTTGATGGCGTAGTCAAATCCCTGCATATCGGCCTCTTTATCTTTTTTAAGTTCCGCCCTCGCCTTTTGTATATCCTTTTCTCTGGCGGCGTTCACCACCTTCAAGAGGGCCGGAGTATTCGCAAATACATCCGCTGTTTTCACCCGCATCCCGTTGCTCGTGTTAACTACTACGTATTTTGTTGAACCGGACGGGTATGCTCCTGCGCCTTCGATCGACATTTCAACGGCCAGAATGCCGTTTTTGTTATAGCCAACTTGGTAATCCGCACCCTGAAGCCACTGAAGATCGCTCATCTCTTCTTTGATACTAAAGTCGGGAAATACTTTTTCGTAATCGAGAACTGCCTCTATCTTTTTCGACAGAGCCGGTGTTGCGGCTTTGATCGTAGGATAATTGACTTCAAATGTCGCTTTATACTCGGACTCCGGTTTAGGCCGCTTATATTCAACTTTTTTGCTAGTAACAGTAACCGATTGTGCGTTTCCCGCGACTATGAACGCTGCGAGAATGAAGACGATACTTAAGAGTTTAATTTTCATAATTGTGATTGAGATCCATATTCGGTGATGCGAATATGCATTTGAGTTTACTTGTAAATTTTGGCTGACGCTTTATCGCGTCGAACATCTCGAACCAGCCGTGTGTATTTATCCACAGAGGGTTGTAACTTTCGATCGGCTTAATTATGCCATAACGCGGCTCTTCTGTCTCAGAGACGAACGAGCCGAACAATCTATCCCAGATTATCAGTACACCGGCATAATTCTTATCCAAATACGGGTTATTTACTCCGTGGTGTGCCCTGTGGTGTGA
>JAYVOS010000488.1:0-11131 GCA_043757775.1 Chloracidobacterium sp.
GGTAACCACGAAATTTATTGAATAACTTATAACTAATAGTTAAAAGTGATTGTCTTAGATTATCTACTATTAACTTTCCACTATCAACTTTTCACATCCTACTTTAATCTATCGTGTACTCGAACTCTTCCATAAACTTAGTCGAGAAGTTTCCTTTCTGAAAATTCTCATCCGCCATTATCTTTAAATGGAGCGGTATAGTCGTTTTAATGCCTTCGACCACCATCATTTCCAAAGCGCGCTGCATACGGGCGATCGCAGATTCGCGTGTGCGGGCGTGGACTATAAGTTTCCCGATCATCGAATCGTAATATGGCGGCACGACATATCCGGGATAGACAGCCGTATCGATGCGAACGCCCGGTCCGCCAGGGATATTAAACGCTGTTATCTTGCCCGGACTCGGAGTAAATTTCACGGGATCTTCCGCATTGATACGGCACTCGATCGAATGGCCGACGATCTGAACGTCTTCCTGCGTATATCCCAGTTCCTCGCCTTTGGCAACACGTATCTGATTTCGCACAATATCGATCAGCGTGACCATTTCTGTCACAGGATGCTCGACCTGGATTCGGGTGTTCATCTCCATAAAGTAAAAGCTGCCGTCTACGTCGAGCAGAAATTCGAATGTTCCCGCACTCGAATAACCGATTTCCTGACAAGCCTTTACCGCAACTGCCCCCATTTCTTTACGCTGTTTCGGCGTGATGACGGGCGACGGAGCTTCCTCTAACAATTTCTGATGACGCCGCTGAATGGTACATTCGCGTTCGCCGAGATGAATAACGTTGCCGTGTTCGTCCGCTAAAACCTGTATCTCAATGTGCCGCGGACGCTCGATATATCTTTCGATATAAACCGCACCGTTCTTAAACGCATTAAGTGCCTCAGTCTGCGCAAGCTCAAGATTCGTCTCAACCTCGCTCTCATTACGGACGATCCGCATTCCACGACCGCCTCCCCCAGCGGCAGCTTTGATGATGACCGGCAATCCGATCCGGCCGATCAGCTCAAGAGCCTCTTCTTTTGATTCGATCGCCTCAGGGCTGCCCGGCAATATCGGAACTCCTGCAGCGGTCATCGTCCGCCGAGCTTCGACCTTGTCGCCCATCATCGCAATGACGTCGGGACTCGGGCCAATAAATTTGATATTGCAGTCCTCGCAGATCTTTGCAAATGTCGCCGATTCAGCTAAAAATCCGTATCCCGGATGGATCGCATCAACGTTAGTGATCTCAGCGGCACTAATTATCGCAGGGATATTCAGATAACTGTCAGCCGATGATGCGGGTCCGATGCAGATAGCCTCGTCGGCAAAACGCACATGCAGAGCATCCCTGTCAGCCTCAGAATGCACGGCGACGGTCTTAATGCCCATCTCCTTGCAAGTCCAGATCACACGGCAGGCGATCTCACCGCGATTAGCGATCAAAATTTTCTTTATCTCACGCATAAACAGTTAGCAGTAAGCAGTTAGCGGTAAGCAGCTAGTAAATAACTGCTTGCGGCTCACTGCTTACTGCTCACAAAACTACTTCTTAATTCCAAACAAAGCCTGCCCGTATTCCACAGGCTGGCCGTTTTCGACGTATATCTTAACGACCTCACCAGAAACCTCGGCCTGGATCTCGTTCATCAGCTTCATCGCCTCGACGATGCAGACAGTGGTCTCCGGCAATACGTTGCTACCCTCGCTGACATAGGCGTCCTTGTCAGGGCCGGCTGAGCGGTAAAATGTTCCAACAATTGGTGAGGTGATCTTGTAAAGGCCCGCGTCCGGATCGACCGCCTCCGCAACCGGAGTTGTAGCTACAGGAGCAGAAACAGTCGCTGCAGGGACTGCGGCCGCTGCTACTGCCGGTGCCGAATGGATAGCGGTCACCTTGCTCAAACGAACGCGAATGTTCTCGTTCTCAAACTCAAAATCCGTAAAACCGTACTCATTGACCAGAGCCGCAAGCGCCTGCAACTCGTCCATATTAAAAGACGGGTCGGTCACTTGCGGTTTTTTACCACCTTTCTTTTCGGCCACGATCTCTCCGTCCTTGGCCTTTGCCGAAGCTGAATTTTCGCTCATTTGGCTAGCCTCCTACGCAATTAACCTTTAGCGGCCAATTCCCTTGCATTGTCCACAAGCTCTATCACTGCCATTTCAGCATTGTCACCTTTGCGGTGCCCGAGTTTGATAATACGGGTATATCCGCCATCACGACCTTTGTAACGCGGTCCGAGCTCGTTGAAAAGCCGCCGGAGAGCTTTTACACCCGCCGTGCGTTCGATCTTATCTTTCGGCTCGCCTTTTTTTCCGCGAAAACGGCTCTGTTCAGCTTTGAACGTGCTGTTTCCCGCGTGGAAATAACGTGCTGCAAGACGACGAAGATGAACCCCTCGCAAAACCGTGTCGTCCCCTTCTAGGTTAGCCGCTCTTTTCGCCAGCGTGATCACTTTTTCGATGAACGGACGAAGTTCTTTTGCCTTCGGCACCGTTGTGACGATGTGTTCTTTGTCAGCATTGATCAACGATGTCGCCATATTGCGAAGCATCGACATACGATGTTCGGTCGTGCGGCCTAATTTACGATGTGCTTTTAAGTGTCTCATTTCTCTCTAGTCCAAAGTCTAACGTCCAAAGTCCAAAGTCAAAAAAGCTCCGCGTCTTACGACTTTGGACATTGGACTTTGGACACCGGACTAATCCAGGTCTCTTCCACCCGATCCTGGGATCGGATTGCCTTGTTCGTCAAAATCCATTCCAAAATCGAGCCCCATTCCGTGCAGCATATCTTTGATCTCGGTCAATGATTTCTTGCCAAAATTTTTGGTATGGAGCATGTCCTTTTCGCTGCGGCGGATCAGATCGCGTATCGAGCGAATATCTGCATTCTTCAAACAGTTGTAAGAACGAACCGAAAGCTCGAGCTCGTCAACAGATTTGTCGAGCAGATCATTACGCATCAGCGGCGGACGTGCGATGTCCTCAAATTTATATTCTTCTTCTTCTTCTTCGAAATTGATAAAGATCGACATGTGATCTTTGACCAACTTTGCCGCGAGGCCGATCGAATCTTCCGGCTTGACCGAACCGTCGGTCCAAACCTCGACCGTCAAACGGTCAAATTCAGTATTCGAACCCTGACGAGTCTTATCTACGTTGTAATTTACTTTCTTGATCGGAGTGTGAACCGCATCAATAGGGATATATCCGACCGAAAGATCTTCGTCGTTGTTCACCTCAGCTGAAACATAGCCGCGTCCTTGTTTGACGCGAACTTCAATGTTCAAGCTGCCGCCAGCACTTACCGTAGCGATATGAATGTCGTCTGCGAGTATCTCGATGTCGCCATCACCCTCGATATCAGCACTGGTAACCTCACCGGCTCCTTTTTTGCTGATCGAGAGCGTTTTCGGCCCTTGACCGTGCATTTTGATCGGCACCTGCTTGAGGTTCAAAATAACGTCAGTCGCATCCTCGACCACACCTTTGATCGAAGAAAATTCGTGTTCGACACCTTCGATCTTTACAGCAGTGATCGCCGCTCCTTCGATTGACGCTAGAAGAGCACGTCGGATCGAGTTACCGATCGTTGTGCCAAAACCGCGTTCGAACGGAGCTGCAAAAAATTTACCGTAACGCGGTGTCAGCGTCTCAGTATCGACGTTTAACCGGCTCGGCATTTGAAAATCTGTCCAATTATTGCTTGTCATATTTGTTCTTGTTTAAAAGGTCATACGAGTTGGCTTTGTCCCCGGGGCGTCTCCGACAAGAACAAACCTTTTCGGCCCCGGCTACTTCAGCCAACTCTTGCTGTATTACTTACTGTAAAGTTCGACAATAAGCTGTTCATTAATGTTAGCGTCCACGTCCTGGCGTGTCGGCAATCCTGCTATGTTCACTGAAAAATCTTCGGCAGCCGCGTTGATCCACGACGGACGCCCGCGTCCGACCGCAGTCGCCCAAGAGCCTTCGACGTGCGTGTTCTTTTGACTGCGCCCTTTTACGGTGACAACATCACCAGCCTTGATCTGAAACGACGGGATGTCAACCTTGCGGTCATTAACTGTAATATGTCCGTGATTTACGAGCTGACGTGCCTGACGGCGTGATGTCGAAAAGCCTGCGCGGTATACAACATTGTCGAGACGGCGTTCGAGCATTGACAACAGATTGTCGCCGGTAACACCCTTAGCTGCACGCGCTTTTTCGAAGTAGTTACGAAATTGTTTTTCGAGAACAAAGTAAATTCGTTTTACTTTCTGTTTTTCGCGAAGCTGTTCACCGTAACCGGCAAGCATCTTGCGGCGAGCCGCACCATGCTGTCCCGGCGGGTTGGTTCCGCGTTTCTCGATCGCACACGACGGTTTGAAACAACGGTCGCCTTTCAAAAATAATTTACCACCTTCGCGGCGGCACAGACGGCACACCGCATCTCTATATCTAGCCATAATTTATATTCTGCCTCCGTTATTAAACGGAAAAGTTTACGGGCATTGCCCTTCATCCTTTCGATAACTAACTGATTTCTGAAATCTTAAATTTCAAATTTGAAATTAATTAAATTCTTCATTGGCCCAATGAACAAATGTTCAAATGAACCAAATTCTCAAACGCGTCTGCGTTTCGGCGGTCTGCAGCCATTGTGCGGGATCGGAGTCGTATCGCGAATAGATGTCACGCGAATACCTGCCTGAGCGATCGCACGAATAGCGGACTCACGGCCTCCGCCCGGACCCTTGACCCTAACTTCAACCTCACGCATACCAGCCTCTGTCGCTTTGCGTGCAACTTCTGAGGCCGCCTGCTGTGCGGCAAACGGCGTACCTTTTCGCGAACCGCGAAATCCGCGTGCACCTGACGAAGATTGAGCGACGAGGTTTCCCTCACCATCCGTAATCGATATTAGCGTGTTATTAAACGACGCGGCGATGTGAACGATTCCGTATGGGATATTTTTTTTCTCTTTCTTTTTGTAAACTTTCTTTTTTGCTGCTGCTTTTGCCATTGTTTTTTTTGTTCAAGATTCAAAGTTCAAAAATTGACAGCCAACTTTGAACATTAAACTTGGAGCTTTACACTTACTTCTTACCCGGTGCCTTCTTCTTCGCCACGGCTGCTTTACGCGGCCCTTTACGTGTTCTTGCGTTCGTGCTGGTGCGTTGTCCGCGAACCGGCAAGCCGCGTCTGTGACGCAGGCCGCGATAGCATCCAATGTCCATCAAGCGTTTGATATCCATCTGGGTTTGCTTACGCAGATCGCCTTCAATGCCGCCTTCGGCGTCGAGGATCACACGGATCTTGTTTAACTGATCTTCGTCGAGATCCTTGATACGATGATTGATATCGATACCGGCCTGTTCGAGAATCGCGGTCGAACGCGATTTGCCCACACCATAGATGTAGGTCATCCCAATTTGTGCCCTCTTGTTGGGCGGTAGATCAACTCCTGCTACACGAGCCATAAATTCTCCTAAATTAACCTTGTCGCTGTTTGTGCTTAGGGTTTTCGCAAATTACGCGCACGATGCCTTTGCGGTGAATAACCTTGCACTTATCGCACATTTTCTTTACTGATGGTCTTACTTTCATCTTCTTTCACCTGTCCTACTTATAGCAATACGTAACCAACCTGCTGATTAGTTGGACAAACCGTAAATATTAACCGTTTTCAGCGCGTTTTTCAAGTCACGCAACTGCGGTTTCCGCCTTCGATGCCTGACGGAGCTTTTTTTGCTCCTTGGTCAGTGTCAATATCTCGGGTCCGTCAGGCGTTACAGCGAGTGTATGTTCTGCGTGTGCCGACGGCTTACCGTCTAACGTAACGACGGTCCATTTATCGCTCAGCGTCCTTGTTTCCTGCGTTCCAAGATTAAGCATCGGCTCGATCGCGAAACAATATCCTGCACGAATACGCTCTTTTGTCCCCGCACGGCCATAATTCGGTATCTGCGGAGATTCGTGCATTTGGCGGCCAATTCCATGTCCCGTATAATCACGGACAATGCCGTAGCCAAATTTCTCCGCGTGCTGCTGCACAGCCCAACCAATGTCACCAATTCGATTGTTGACACACGCCGCCTGAATGCCAAATTCCAAACATTCTTCCGTAACCTTAATAAGTTGCTTCAACTCATCACTGATCTTACCTACCGGGACGGTCATGGCCGTGTCGCCGACAAATCCCTGATAGGTCGCGGCCATATCCAGCGAGCAGATGTCGCCTTCGTTCATTGGTGTCGTTTTCGAAAATCCATGAACGATCTCTTCGTTAACCGAAGCACATATCGAATAAGGAAACCCGTGATAACCAATAAATGTCGGCATCGCACCGGCATCGCGGATCATCTTCTCGGCCGCAATATTTAGATCCATCGTCGATATGCCGGGTTCGACCATCCCGCGCAAAGCCTCTCGCACCTCGGCAATAAGTTCACCGACCGCCCTCATCTTGTCGAGGTCCTTTGCTGACTTTGCGATGATCATCTTTTTATCAGAACCGGAAACTGTAGTAACCAGGTTCTTATTAGTTAAGCTACAAAGCTTTCGATCTCTAAATAAATACTCTCGACCTCGCCCGTACCGTCCACCTTTTTCAAACGTCCCGACTTTTCATAATAAGCGAGCAGAGGCTCAGTTAAGGTCTTATAAGTATCAAGTCGCGTTCGGACGCTGTCCTCGTTATCGTCCGATCTGTGATCGAGTGACGTTTCCGTATGCTCGTCACAAAATCCTTCAACCTTAGGCGGACGCGAATAAATATTATATATCTCGCCGCAAACCGGGCAGCTTCTGCGTCCCGTCAATCTTTTGAACAACTCGTCCGTCGGAACATCGACCTCGATCGCACTTATCTCTTTGCCTTGTTCTTTAGCAAGTCCTTCGAGTTGCTCGGCCTGAACCGCCGTTCGCGGATATCCGTCTAGCAAATAAGTTCCGGCTGTATCAGGCTGTGACGTTCGCTCTCGAACTATCTTGTATGTCAGGTCGTCCGAGATAAGCTTGCCTGACGCCATCGTCTCCTGCACTTCACGTGCAAGGGGCGTGTCAGCCTTTTTCATCTCGCGAAACATGTCGCCGGTTGAGATCTGCGGAATGCCGCGACGTTCCTGCAAGAGCCGAGCCTGAGTACCCTTTCCGGCTCCCGGAGCGCCTATCAATACAATGATCTTATCCATAAAATAATTACGAATTACGAATTACCAATTACGGCTTTATTCGTAATTCGTAATTCGAAATTCGAAATTTTCTAACTACGGCGTCCACGCAGACGCGAACCTGCTCCGAGAAATCCTTCGTAGTTACGCATCACAAGCTGAGCTTCGATCTGCGAGACTGTGTCCATCGCTACACCGACAAGGATAAGCAAGGATGTGCCGCCGAAATAGAATTGGTAACCCAATCCCGTCGGTATCCAGCTAAGTCCCGGCGTTGCGGTCAGAAAATTATCGACCGCAGTTCCGACGAACGGCAAACGAGCGACCTTAAATCCGCTCAGTAGCAGCTGCGGCAGAAAGGCAATAAATGCTAGGTAAATAGCACCGACCGTCGTCAGACGCGTCAATATTGAATTCAGGTAATCTGCAGTCGGAGCACCCGGACGAATACCCGCAATAAATCCGCCATGCTTACGCAGGTTGTCCGAAACTTCGTCTGTGTTAAAGATGATCGTGATATAGAAAAATGTGAACAAAACGATCAACGACAAAAACACGAGTTCGTAATATGGATCGCCGCCGTGAAACTGCTGGAAAAACGTGTAAACTTTTGACCACGCCGAATCAGGATTTGCCGGGTCAGCAGGAAACGCTGAAAACAAGGTCTGCGGCATCGCCAAAACCGACGAAGCAAAGATCACAGGGATAACACCGCCCATATTGATCTTTAAGGGTAGGCTGGTTTCCTGTCCGCGAAACGTCTGGTTGCCCACACGCCTGCTGGCATAACTTATAGCTATATTTCGCCTAGCTGATTCGACATAGACGATAAGCGCGATCAAGGCAACAAGCACGATCACGAGAAACAGCACTCCAAGCGTCTGCATCGGGTCACCGGTCGCGATACGTCCGTAAATTTGTTGCAAGCCTCTCGGCATACCGATCACGATACCAGCAAAGATCAGTAGCGAAATGCCGTTTCCGACACCGCGTTCGGTGATCTGCTCACCCAGCCACATCACAAAAATCGTTCCTGTGGTAAGCGTTACGACGATCATCGCAGTTGCCCACCAGGTGCCCGGAATGATCTGATTTCTCGAAAGCCACGTCGAAACAAAAAATGTCTGAACCGCACAAAGAACAACGGTCGAGTACCTTGTCCACTGGTTCATTTTTTGCCGTCCGACTTCGCCTTCTTCTTGAATTTTCTTCATCGCAGGCGACAGCACAGGCAGCAGCTGCATGATGATAGACGCAGTAATATACGGCGTCACACCGAGTGCGAACACCGAAATGGTGCGGAAATTACCGCCTGAAAACAGGTCGAGAACTCCAAGCAGCGTTCCCGCTACTTCGCCCCAAACCTTTTCAAGCTGAGCACTGTTTATACCGGGAGCCTGAACATGTGCACCGAAGCGATAAACCGCCAAAAGCCCAAGCGTGAATAGGATCCTCGTCCGAAGCTCGGGGATCTTGAACATGTTTTGAACGGCACCAAAAAACTTCTCCATATATTTGTCCGTTGTCGGTGGTCAGTATCGGTCGTCGGCAGTTGTCTTTTCTGACAACCGGCAACCGGCTACTGACAACTTTTAGGCTTCAGCCGTCTGATACTTAACTATTACCGTGGCCGTTCCTCCACCTTTTTCGATCTTGTCCTTGGCAGTTTTGGTAAAGCGATGTGCTGATATCCTTAACGATTTCGTGATCTCACCGGTTCCAAGTATAACGAGATCGTGCTTGGCCTTTTTGATTAGGCCGCGTTCGTGCAGAATTTCCGGCGTGACCTCGTCACCTGCCTTGAAATTCTCTTCGATCTTGGCGAGGCTGATCTCGATCCACTCTTTCTTAAAAATATTCGTAAAGCCGCGTTTCGGCAGACGACGCTGCAAAGGCATCTGACCGCCTTCGAAACCAATTTTTTGGCTGTAACCCGATCGTGATTTCTGGCCTTTATGTCCCTTACCCGCAGTTTTGCCGGTTCCCGAACCGGGACCGCGTCCGATACGCTTTTTTTTATGTGTCGAGCCCTTAGCGGGACGTAAATTATTTAGTGCTAATACCATCTTCTTTTCCTCTTACGGGAATAACCTAGTCAACAAAGCGAAGCAAATGCGGCACCTTTTTAACAATGCCGCGCGTCGCCGGCGAATCGGGTCGCGTGATCGTCTGGTTCAGCTTAGTGATGCCGAGACTCTTGATGATCTCTTTCTGTTTTTTCGCGTATCCGATCATGCTCCGGTAATATTGGATCTTGATCTGTCCGGTTGTAGTTGTTTCTATTTTTTTTGCCATGATTCTTAAAGTTACCAAAGTTTCCAGAGTGCCGGAGTTTCAGAGTTCTTCTGCCTCTGTAACTCTGCAACTCTGTAACTAAAAACTATGCTAACTCCTCCACTTGCTTGCCTCTCAACCGGGCAACTTCCATCGGATCTTTCATTCTGAGCAGTCCGTTAAATGTCGCACGAATTACGTTGTGCGGGTTGTTTGACCCTAGGATCTTGGTTCGCACATTGTGAACGCCGAGCGACTGCAAAATTGCACGCACAGCGCCACCGGCGATAACGCCTGTTCCCTCAGCTGCCGGCTTGAGCAAAACTCGTCCTGCACCATATTCACCGATCATTTCGTGCGGCAATGTGCCGTTGATCAGCGGGACACGGATCAGGTTGTTCTTAGCAGCTTCGACCGCTTTTTTAATTGCGTTCGGCACTTCCTTTGCCTTTCCCGTACCGAAACCGACGTGTCCGGCCTCGTCGCCGACGACCACAAGTGCCGCAAACGACATATTCTTACCGCCCTTAACGACCTTGGTCACGCGGTTGATCGAGATCAGCTGGTCTTTGAGGAGCAAGCCGCTCTGTGAAATTTTCTGTTTATTCTTGATCATTGCTTTCTTGCTTCGTGTCCTTTGCTTCCGCAGCTTCGTGCTTGTTCAGTCCCGCCTCGCGAGTCGCGTCGATCAAAGCCTTAACTCGGCCATGATAAAGATATCCACCGCGATCATACACAACGGTTGAAATACCCGCTCCCAACGCACGTTCCGCAACAGCCTTACCGACAGTCTTTGCTGCCGCAATATTACCACCCGCTTTCACGCCCAACGCCTTTTCAGTCGTCGAAGCCGTCGCCAGCGTCGTGCCGCTCTTGTCATCAATGACCTGAGCGTAAATGTGGTTCAAGCTGCGAAAAACCGCCAGTCTCGGCCTCTCTGCCGAACCTTTGACTTTCTTACGAATGCGGCTATGAATGCCCTGCCGTATATCTGCTCTGCTTTTCTGTCCCATAATCTTAGTTCCAGAGTTTTAGAGTTTCAGAGTGCCCGTGAGTTGAAGAATAAAAACCTCTGCAACTCTGTAACTCTGCAACTCTCAAAACTATTTACCAGTTTTGCCCGGTTTCAATCTATAAAACTTGTCTGCGTAACGTACGCCTTTGCCTTTGTAAGCGTCCGGCTTACGGAGGCGGTTCAATTCCGCTGCGACCTGACCGATCAACTGTTTGTCGATACCGCTCAGTGTGATCGTCGTCTGGTACTGATTGATCGACGTTTTGGTATTGACACGTTCTGCGGCCGCATCTACGCCGGTCGGCAGATCATATACGATCGGATGCGAATATCCGAGCGAAAAGTTGATCTTATTGCCCTGAACATCAGCCTTGTAACCGACGCCGACGATGTCCATTTCCTTCTTAAAGCCCTCGGTCACACCGACAACGGCGTTGTTCGCCAAAGCTCTCGCGAGGCCGTGAAATGCAGCAACATCGTTGCTAGCACGTTCGGCCGTTAGGATGCCATCTTCTTGTTTGAAGTTGACACCTGCCGGGATCGGCGTACGCAGAGTTCCTTTCGGCCCTTTTACTTCCATTTCCGAATCATTGATCGTCACGGTAACACCGGATGGGATCGAGATCGGTTTTGTTCCTACTCTTGACATAATCACCTCAGTTATCAGTTGTGCGTTGTCGGTTGTCAGCC
>JAYVOS010000489.1:0-11126 GCA_043757775.1 Chloracidobacterium sp.
CATTTTCTAAAATAGCGCTTTGAGTTTTGGCGGCTACTGTCGTTTCAGCGGGCAAGCTGATAGCGAGAAATGCCTTGACGACCGCCGGGTCAAACTCGATGGCGGCCCATTCGGTCAGATACTTTTTCGCGTCCGTCTCACTCATCGCGGCACGGTGCGGGCGGTTTGCGGTAAGAGCCGCAAATGTGTCGGCGACCCGCAAAATGCGTGCGGCCAGCGGTATCTGCTCGCCTTCGATAGCGTCGGGGTAACCGGCGCCGTTCCACCATTCGTGATGCCAGCGGACGAGCAACTGCACGCCGCGGGGCGAGCCGAGCTTTGCCGTCTCCTGCTCGCCGATCACCGGGTGACGCTGCATATCGATGCGTTCGGCGGTCGTTAGGCTGCGAGATTCGCCAATGTATTCGCGGTTCATCTGTCTCTCGCCGACGTCATGCAGCATCGCCGCCTCTTGCAGCAAAGCACGATCACGTGCAGCGAGATCAAATTTTGCAGCAATTGCATCCGCGATCGACGCGATACGAGCCGCGTGAGCGTCGCTGTAACACTCAAAACGGTCGATCTGCGACGAGATCTCGGTCAATTTGTCGTCTGTGTTATCTTTTTCGGCGAAAATGCTGTCCACGCATCTAGTTTAAGAGTTCGATGTTCAAAGTTCAAAGTTTAAAACCGAAGAGCTATAACTTTAGACTCGCAAGCAGGTTCTGAGCCTCGCGATTGCTGGGGAAAATGGCGAGGAGGCGTTTTAACTCGCCTTCGGCACGTTTGAGTAGGTTGACCTGGATAAAGAATTCGGCGAGCAGGATGCGAAACGTCGGGTTATTTGGGTCGAGCTTGAGAGCGGCTTGCATCTCGCCTTCGGCTTTGTGGGACTGCGAATCATCACTCGACAGAGCTTTGCCGTAATAAGCGTGATAACGGGCGTTTTTCGGAGCGTAATGCACTGCACGAGCGAGAAATTGCAGGGCTTCCTCTGGTTCGTTTTCCAATAGTAAACCAAAGCCGCGGTCAAAATTTTGTGCGGCCTGCTCGGACTGTAGGCTGATATTGCCTGCATTTCCTCCGGTTTCGGTGTTGCCGTCACCACCGGCGACCTCGCGTTTATCGCGTTCGGCCAGCTCTTTACGCATTTTATAGTCGTAAATCTCGCGGCTCTCAGGGTTTTTTAGTGTCTCGTGAGCTTGAGCGAGTTCGGTAAATGCGTCCTGGATACGGCTAAGGATTTCGCCGCCTTCGGAATGATAGCGGTCGGGGTGGAACATTCGCGCCAAAGCGAAATAAGCCCGTTTGAGATCTGTGCTATTCGTTTTCGGCTCGATGCCGAGGATGTCGTAGTACGTCTTGGCGGATTCGACCTGCCCGAGATACTCTTCGAGCGTCAGCACGGCGACAGGCTCTGCTTCCGGTTCCTGAACCGGAGCAGGTTCGACGACCGGAGCAGCGTGGGAAACAATAGTGTGGGTCTTTGCTTCCTGTTTCAGTTCGAGTCTTGCACCGCGCATAGAGGCAATCGTAAACTCTGAAAATGCCGGCTGCCAATCGAGCCTGACGATCAGCCCGCCTAGCCACAGCGTGTAGATCGCGTGCAGGGCCTTGGCTTCGGTCATCGCCGAGACACTGGCGAGATCGGAGACTGTCAGCAGCTCTTCGCCAACACGAGAAAGGACAAATGCCTCGTCAGGTTTGAGATCTAAACCGAGCGGAGCAGAGTCAGAACGCTGAAATCTTTCGTCGAGGCTGCGGAAACGTCCCAGAACCATTTCCGTCACAAGGCAGCGGCCGTAATCGAACAGCAGTTGTTTGGATTCGATCTCATAAGCAAGGCCATCGCGGATGCGTTTCAGCGAACTGAAACTCCAGTCGCCATGCTGCCATGAAAGAATATCGATGATAATGCCCTCGATCTGCTCAGAATAGAGCCTATCGCAGTCTTGTTTGCTGAGAAACTGTTTTTCTTCGAGAAAGACTGAAAACTCAAAATCGTTCGAAAAATTGGGGATCTGTGCAAGGTCGGTTTTGGTCAACTTTCCACGCCGGAGCATTATGTCGAAAAGACGCGCCGATCGGGCATTTGAGGCGGCGAAAACGACATGGCCTTCTTTGAAATAGACTACGCACTTACGCTCTTTGTCAGACACGCTCAGGCTGCCGCTGACACGCGCATGCGCTATCTCGGCGACGAGTTCGGCAAACGGATGCGTAAGGAAATTTCCCTTAATTTCGAGTTCGGATTGCGGCGTCATTGTAACTAGGGCGGATGCCGTAGGAGCGGCTACGTTAAGCATAACAAATCCTGGGCAGTAAAGTTAAGCAAAATCTTTCGCTTTTAACCGGCTTGTTTGATACGATTTTAGATGACGCACGAAAGATAATTAATGGAAAATGAGATAGAAATTCGGGAATGTGAAACGCTCGACGAGCTTGCCGAATGTGTGCAATTACAGCGCGATGTTTTTGAACTGCCTGAGATCGAATTGTCGCCGGTGAGGCATTTTGTCGTGACGAAAAACGCCGGTGGTTTCACGCTCGGAGCTTATTCCGACGGTAAACTCGCGGGGTTTGTATTGAGCGTGCCTGCATTTCAACGCGGCGAGCGAGCCTTTTATTCGCACATGACGGGCGTTCGGCCCCAATTTCAGAGCCACGGCATCGGTGCGAAACTGAAATGGGCACAGCGGGAGCGGGCGTTGGCCGAAGGCGTCAGATATTTGAAATGGACGTTTGAGCCGATAAAGGCACGCAACGCTTATTTTAATCTCGAAAAACTCGGGGCGACCGTCGCCGAATATCAGGTAAATTTTTACGGCATTGACTACTCGACCGCCTCGACGCCCGAAAAGAATATCGGTCTGGCAAGTGATCGCCTTTTTGCCGAATGGGATATTGAGAGTCCAAAAGTCGCGGCACTCGCGGCTGGTGAGAAGTTTGTCGAAACACGTGAACCTGTCGCGGAGATCGCGATCATGAATGACTGGCTGGGGCTGGTTGCGGCTAATCCGGCAGCGGCTCTCGCCGAACAGTTACTTATACGCGGTGAGTTTGAAACGGCGTTTGCACGCGGTTTGCTCGCGGGTGGTTTTAGACGCGATGAGGAGCGTCCGGCGTATCTCCTGTATTCAGAATAGTTATGTCGACCTTTGATATCGAACCTGACATAAGAAAAGCGAAGACGCTTGGGACGGAGTTTTACACCGATCCGGCGTTTTTTGAGATGTCTAAAGAAAAGATATTTGCACGCAGTTGGCAGTTTTTAGGTAAGGCTGACGAAGTAGAAAGCCTGAAACCGACGACCATTTTGCCCGGTTTTTTGGACGAGCCTGTGCTGCTCGTAAAAACTTCAGAATGGCTGTCGTGCCTCTCAAATGTCTGCACTCATCGCGGCAAGATCCTCGTCGAAGAACCGTGTCACGCTGATCTGATCCGGTGCAATTATCATGGCAGGCGGTTTTTGCTCAACGGCGAAATGCTGTCAATGCCAGAGTTTGAGGGTGTCGAAAATTTCCCGTGTGAGAGCGATAATCTGCTGAAATTGCCGTTTGCGGCACGACAAGGATTTATGTTCGCGTCGATAGATCCGGTTGCTGAGTTTGATACGTTTGTCGGTGACGCGTCGGCCAGGCTTGGGGATTTTGAGGCGAACGGATTGCGTCTGACCGCGACACGCGAATATGAGGTCAATGCGCATTGGGCGCTGTATTGCGAAAATTATCTCGAGGGGTTTCACATCCCATATGTGCACAAAGCTCTGAACGAGATCGTCGATTACGGCAGCTACACGACCGAAACTTTCCGGTATTCGAGCTTGCAGACCGGATTTGGCGACGACGGCAATGTTGCGGCGAGGTATTTGTTCATTTTCCCGAATATAATGTTCAATTTTTATCCGTGGGGAATCTCGGTTAACGTCGTGCGCCCTGTCACGCCCGCGAAAATAGCTGTGGAGTTTTTGACCTATGTCCGCGATGAGTCACTGATTGAAAAAAGCGCCGGAGCTGATCTGCACACGGTCGAATTAGAAGATGAAGCCGTCGTTGAAAGTGTGCAGAAAGGAATACGTTCGAGGTTTTATTCGCACGGCAGATATTCACCGTCGCGCGAGCGGGGAACACATCATTTTCATCGGCTTATCGCAGAATTTATGAAGTAACTGATGAGTGTAAACGAAGACATACAACAACTTAGAGCAGAGATCAATAGGCACAGCGACCTGTATTACAGGCAAGACGCGCCGGAGATATCCGACTTTGAATTTGATCAGCTTTTGGAGAAATTAAAGGCTCTGGAAACTGAGCATCCTGACCTCGTGGCGCCTGACAGCCCGACCCAGCGTGTCGGTGGTAAGGCGACGAGTCTCAAGCCGTTTACACACACGGTTGCTCTGATGTCGCTGGATAATTCGTATGATCTGGATGAGTTAAAGGCGTTTACCGAGCGGTGCGAACGGCTCGCTGAAGGGCGAAAGCTGGATTATGTCGCCGAGCTAAAGATAGATGGGCTTTCGGTTTCGCTGCACTATGAACACGGGATTTTAGTGACTGGTGCAACACGCGGTGATGGTTCGCAGGGCGATGAGGTTACTCAGAATGTAAAGACCATCCGCTCGATCCCGCTTAAGTTAAAGATCGACGCTCCGGCGCATGCTGAGGTTCGGGGCGAGGTGTTTTTGTCGCGATCGCAGTTTGCAAAGATCAACGACGAGCTTGAGATGCAGGGCGAAAAGACATTTGCCAATCCGCGAAACTGTGCTTCGGGGACGCTCAGGATGCTCGATTCGGCGGTTGTGGCGTCGCGGCGGCTCGATATGTTTCCGTACGATGCTTTTACGGGAAATGCTAAGATGTTCGCGACGCACGCTGAGGTTTTTGATTGGTGCGGAAAGAACGGATTTAACGTGAATCCGCATCGCCGTGTTTGTACTGATTTTGACGAACTCGCGGCGTTTATCGCCGAGATGGAGACGGTGCGTGATGGGCTCGACTACGAGATCGACGGCGTTGTCGTAAAGGTCAATTCGACGGCATTGCAGGACGAATTTGGCACGACAACCAAAGCGCCGCGCTGGGCGATCGCATATAAATATCCGGCACGTCAGGCGACAACGCGGCTGCTCGGTATCGGGATTCAGGTCGGCCGAACGGGAGCCTTGACGCCGGTCGCGCATCTCGAACCAACGCTACTTGCAGGCACGACTGTTGCGCGGGCAAGCTTGCATAACGAGGACGAGATCAAACGCCTCGACCTCAAGATCGGCGACTATGTGATGATCGAAAAGAGCGGTGAGATCATCCCGCAGGTATTGTCGGTCGTAGCCTCGAAACGTGACGGTAATGAGACGGAATTTGAATTTCCGACTGTTTGCCCGGTTTGTAAGTCGCCCGCCATTCGTCCCGAGGGCGAGGCTGTTCGACGCTGCACAAATGATGTTTGTCCGGCAAAAGTAAAAGCTCGTGTATTGTATTTCGCCTCGCGAAAGGCGATGGATATTGAGGGCTTGGGCGAAGTTTTGGTCGAGACGCTGGTCGATAATGGCTCGATCAAGGATGTTGCTGATCTTTATGATTTGACGGTCGAACAGGTCGCTTCGCTCAACCGAATGGCCGAAAAATCCGGCACGAATCTGATCGATCAGGTCGCGGCGAGCAGGGAACGCGGTTTGCAGCGGTTGCTTTACGGCATCGATATTCGTCATGTTGGCGAACGATACGCCAAGATCCTTGCAAATCATTTCCGAAGCATCGGCCGCCTTGCTGAGGCGAGCGTTCAGGAACTCGACGACATCCACGAGATCGGCCTCGCTGTTGCCGAGAGTGTGTATGAATGGTTTCGTGACGAGCGAAATATCGATCTTGTGTTCCGTCTCAAAACCGCCGGAGTCAAAACCGAGACCGACGCAGCGAGCACGGCCTTGCTCGACGATAGATTTCAAGGCAAGACCTTTGTCCTTACCGGCAAACTCGAAAACTACACCCGCGACGAAGCCGCCAAGCTGATCGAGGAACGCGGCGGCCGCGTCTCGTCATCCGTCAGCAAAAATACCGATTTTGTCGTCGCCGGAAGTGATGCCGGTTCGAAATTGACCAAGGCGGAGAGTTTGGGAGTTGCGGTGCTCGATGAAAACGAATTTGGCTCGATGATTCAATAACTGAAAACGTATAATATCTACATTATGAACGACTTTTTTACAGCAAACATAGCGGATGCGGATCCGATTATTAGTAATGCAATTGACGACGAGGTTCGGAGGCAGACTGATGGGTTGGAGTTGATCGCTTCGGAAAACTTTGTGTCCGAGGCGGTTTTGCAGACGATGGGGACGGTTTTTACGAATAAGTATGCCGAAGGATATCCGGCGAAGCGGTATTATGGCGGATGCGAGTTTGCCGATGTCGTGGAAAATCTCGCGATCGACCGTGCGAAAGAGATATTTGGTGCGGAGCACGCCAACGTCCAGCCGCATAGCGGTGCTCAGGCGAATATGGCGGTTCTAATGACGGCACTCGACCACGGCGACACGATATTGGGGATGAACCTGTCGCACGGCGGGCACCTGACACATGGCCATCCGCTTAATTTTTCAGGTATCAACTATAAGGTCGCTGACTACGGTGTCGATCGTGAGACCGAGCAGATCGATTACGACGAGTTGCAAAAGATTGCGGAAGAATCGCGGCCCAAACTGCTTATCTGCGGAGCGTCGGCCTATGCGCGAATAATAAATTTCGAACGCATCGGGGAGATCGCTCGTTCAGTAGGTGCAAAAGTTATGGCCGATATGGCGCACATTGCGGGGCTTGTTGCCACCGGATTGCACCCTTCGCCGGTGCCGCATTGCGAATTTGTTACGACTACGACGCATAAGACACTGCGCGGGCCGCGTGGCGGATTGATATTGTGTAGAGAGGAATTTGCGGCGGATATTAACCGCAGCGTTTTCCCGGGCGTTCAGGGCGGTCCGCTGATGCACATCATTGCTGCAAAAGCCGTAGCGTTTGGTGAGGCTCTACGCCATGATTTCAAGGCGTATCAGCAGCAAGTGATCGGCAATGCTCAGGTGCTTGCGGCGACGCTGGGCGATGCCGGACTGCGAATAGTTTCGGGTGGCACAGACAACCATTTGCTGCTCGTGGACGTCTTTATGGATGGCAAGGGAATTACGGGCAAGGTGGCGGAAAAGGCGCTTGGCGAAGTGGAGATCACGGTCAATAAGAACACGATCCCGTTTGACACGCAGAAACCTTTTACGGCGTCGGGCATAAGATTAGGAACTCCGGCGCTCACAACGCGCGGTATGAAAGAGGCCGATATGCGGCTGATCGGCGAGATGATCGCATCGGTCATTTACGCACCTGAATCAGAAGATGTCAAAGCAAAGGTCAGACGCGACGTTGCCGAATTGACCGTTAGATTTCCAATGTATCCGGGCCGTTTGAAAGAAAAACGGGTCGAAGCAAACGTATTGAAACAATGAGAAGAGCGCTGGTAATATTTGTATTTTTGGTGCTTGTGGCGGTGAATGTACCTTCGCAGATCGCACAGAGCGAAAAGGCGATCGAGCCGCCGGCGGATTTTGTTGGTGATGGCTGTACGATGTTTCCGGACGGCGACTGGGGCGACTGCTGTCTCCAACATGACAAAGCATATTTTCGCGGCGGCACACAAGCGGAGCGCAAAGCTGCGGACGGACAATTATTTAATTGCGTCCGTGCAAAAGGCGGTTTTAAACATAGATTTATCTCAGATATTATGTGGCTCGGTGTCCGCGTGGGCGGCGGAATTTTTAAGGACAAGCCGTATAGTTGGGGGTTTGGACAGCCTAAGAAATAAAGATCCGATCACTACTCACCGTTAGCAGTTTCAGAATCAAATTGATCCAGGATGTCACGGGCCTCGTCGGAGTCAAATTCAAAGGCTTTTTGCTCGAGGGTTGCGGCGGCGATGCCGGAGTAGAGCGGGTCGTCGAGCAGCGGAACGACATTTTGCAGAGGCATCATCGCGAGTGTTTCATAGGCGATGGCACGTATCTGCGGCAACTCCGTCTGGCGCACGATCTCAGCGATCTCGCTTGACGAATAACGCTCTGTCAGATGGTCGGCGAGTTTGTCCAGGCGGTTATAATCATTGTCTTTGATCGCTCGGGTCGCGAGCTGGATAAAGACCTCAGCCGATGCAGATTGCGATTCTAAAACGCGGACACACGTTTCTGCAAGCTGATCGAACTCAGCTAACTTTTGTTTATTTGTTCTAATTTCCTTGGTCTTTGATTGCTCATCAAGGGCGGTGAGCAAACGGCTGACTTCCCAATCGGCGTGTGCATCGTAGGAAAATTTTGAGCTTGGAGCGTTTGCCGGACTCGTTTTGCCATCCTGAAGGACTCCGACCAGCATTTTTTTTGTGACTGGCCTTAAACCTTCCCAAACGCTTGCAATTGTTCCGCCAAATTCCTTTGTCATTATGTCAACCAAATTCAAGTTTGCAGTCGTAAACAGCTCTTGTCAAGCAGATCTGGTTTTTGCAACAGCCTTTTCCAGCCGCGACTCTACAGCACGAAGAGCATCCTCAAATCCTAATGCAGTTTCGTCAATATTCTCAAGCAAAGCATACGGAGTATCGCTAAAATGACGTATTTCCCACGCAATACCACCCGCTTGCGGCGGACGTGAAAACCAAGCCGCATCAATGTCGGCATCTATAACTTTAATGCCTGCAAATAGTTGCGATGTGTCAGTGCCAAGCCTCTTTTTCAACTCCGTGGTAAGCAAAACGCGGCGTAAGATCCATCCGTATTTATGATAAACGGCAATAATATCGGCGATGACTTTTGAATCGATCATTATGTGTTTGCAGAATATATTACAGCCCGCATATTATCAAAACTATAGATGAAAGCTCTTAGATTAGAAGACGATAAACTAACTCTCGCCGATATTCCGGTGCCGCAGCGCGACGGCGAGGCTCTCGTGCGGGTCACGACGTCCGGCATTTGCAATACGGATCTTGAGATCGTTCGTGGGTACGCGGGATTTACCGGAACGATCGGGCATGAGTTTGTCGGCGTGGTTGAAAAGGCGGACGATGCGATGCATCTGATCGGCAAACGCGTGGTCGGCGAGATCAATGCGGGCTGCGGTATTTGTGATAAATGCGTTTCAGACGATCCGCGTCACTGTCCGACGCGCTCCGTACTTGGGATCGTCGGGCGTGACGGAGCTCACGCCGAATATCTGTCGCTGCCGTCGCGAAATCTGATCGTCATGCCGGATAATGTGCCGGACGAACAGGCCGTTTTTGCAGAGCCGCTTGCGGCGGCCTACGGCATTATGGAGCAGGTCGATGTGCAACCGGAAACGAAAATTGCTGTGATCGGTGACGGAAAACTCGGGCTTTTGTGTGCGATGAGTCTCTCGTTAAAGTCGCGAAATGTGATGCTGGTCGGCAAACATTCAACGAAAATTTCCATCGCCCAAAAGAGCGGTGTTACTGGCGTTTTAGTTGCTGACGTTGAACCGTCGATGTTTGCCAGTTTTGATGTCGTAGTAGAGGCGAGCGGGTCGGAGACAGGTTTCGCGACGGCAATCGATCTAGTTCGGCCTCGCGGCAAGGTCGTGTTGAAATCGACATTTCACGGCACTCCTGTGTGGCAGGCTTCGCGGATCGTAGTTGATGAGATCACTATTGTCGGCTCACGCTGCGGGCGATTTGCTCCGGCGGTTGAGTTACTTGCTGACGGTTCGATAGATGTTTCGCCGCTTATCACAGATCATTTTGCATTGGCAGACGGTGTCGCTGCGATGAGCCGAGCCGCTGAAAAAGGTGTGCTAAAAGTTCTTCTCAGACCTTAGTTTCCGCATCAAAGAAAAAGAAAATTGATTTTGATATAATTTCGTCTGTTACTAACGGCGACATCCCTTAATTTTTAGGAGAAACAGCTATGGTCAAAGATCACCTCTTTTTTATCCGTAAATTTCATCTCGTAATAATTTTGACCTTTATATGTGGCATCGGCGGGTGCGTATTTGCACAACCCGAAAAGCAAGCGAAAACATTCGCCGAGATCGCCAAAAAGGTCGAGCCTGCGGTCGTCAATATCGACACCAAAAGCAAGGTTTCGCAGTCAATGGCAAAGAGTGCACCGACGCCGGGCAACAACGATGACGTCATGGATTTTTTCCGTCGACAATTGCCTCAGCAGCCTGTCTATTCGGTGGGGAGTGGTTTTATTGTAGATAAATCGGGTTATATTATAACGAACGCACATGTCGTAGATGACGCAGCGAGAATCACCGTGAGGCTCGATACAGGCGAGGAGTTTATGGCGACAGTCGTCGGTATTGACGGTGAAAAAGAAACGGATATAGCGGTGTTAAAGATCAATGCCGGACGCGATCTGCCGTTTGTCAAATTTGGCGATTCGGACAAGGCAGAGGTCGGGGATTGGGTGCTAGCGATAGGTTCGCCGTTTGGCCTCGCGAAAAGCGTGACAGCCGGGATTATCTCGCAGACGCAGCGGGAGACGCCGGGCGGCTCGGCATTTCAGAAATTTATCCAAACGGACGCAGCGGTTAATCGCGGTAATTCCGGCGGGCCGCTTGTGAATCTCGACGGCGATGTGATCGGTGTAAATTCTCAGATCGCGACATCGACCGGAGATTACAACGGTGTGAGTTTTGCCTTGCCGTCGAGCGAGGCCTCGCATGTTTATGATCAGATTTTAAAAAACGGCAGGGTCCGACGCGGCTATTTAGGTGCTATTTTGGATTCTGTAAGGGCCGAGTACGCAAAGGTTTACGGACTTTCCGATTCTAAAGGAGCGATCATCACAACCATTCGGGATAAGCAGAGTCCGGCGTCTTTGGCCGGACTGATGGTGGGCGATGTGATCCTTGAGTTTAACGGGCAAAAGGTCGAATCCTCGCAGGACCTAGTTACAAAGGTAGCCGCAACGCCGCCGAATCAGACAGTTACTTTCAAATACCTGCGAGAAAATGGCATGAATCTCGAATCAAAGACTGGCTCTGCCAAGCTCGGCGAACGCCCGACCATCAGCAGCCCGGCCGACGACGGAGATCGTAGAAAATTGCCGATTGATGGCACAGTCACCGAGCAAAAGCCTTTCGGTTTGACGCTTG
>JAYVOS010000490.1:0-11035 GCA_043757775.1 Chloracidobacterium sp.
CGATATTGTGCATCACCGCCATCGAGATCGGTAGTTTATAAACGCTCTGCATCGGAAAATGCTGTTCGGCGTGGAGCGTCGCGGATTCGCCCGTCTCCAAAACGACCGCCGCGACACCGACATTGCCTTTAGCTTCGGCGGCAATCGTCTCGATCTGCTTTTGCAATTCTGTATCAGGTTTTGATTCAACTTTTGTAAGCGGTTTGGTCGGCGTTGTCGTTTCCGGCGGAGGCGTCGGGAACCCACCTGCAAGCTGCTTTACCCGGTCGCAGGCAAACGTAAGAGCCGCCGCAAGCATCAATACCAATGTAAACGTAAAATTTCGCGAGGTCATAGCGACCATATTAAATAAATAAGCCCGTCTGAGGCAAGGAAATTCGCTGGACGCAACGTCAACAGGTCTGATAAAATCACCGCTATGAAAACAATCATCGCACGCACCGTCGCATTTCTTCTGGTATTTGTGTTTGTCGCATCGCCCGTCTGGGCAACCTGCGGAGGTGGGGGCGGCGGAGGCGGAGGCGGAATGTCCGGCAGCAGCGGTTCGAACGGCGGTTCCGACCCGGTCGCATATCACGTGCCTTGGAAAATGCCGCTGACGGCTAAAGATACGGCACCGTCCGCAGGCATCGTTCTATATTGGTTTCCTGCCTCGATGGACGAGATCAAAAAATCGAGCCTTAAAGAATCCCGTGACCTCTCACTATACGCCGGACAGTGCGTTTCGATGTATCTCGCCGATGGCACAACGCCTAATTCTGAAAAACTGATCGGAAGTTCAAAATTACCCGTTGCTGTGCTCGCGAGTATCGATAGCACGCCAATCAGCAAAGTCGAAAATAAAAACGGAAAGCTCGCCGTGAGCGATGTCGAAAAACTCGTCGGCAGTGAGATCAAGACCCGTGAGACCGCTCTCGACACCAGCCTCAAAGACGCTAAAGCCAAGGCCGACGCGGGCGACAAACCAGCCGCCATCAAGCTTTATCAGTCGGTCGCTGCCGAAAAATGCATGTTCCCGAAAAAGGCCAAAGACGCAAACTCGGCGTTAAAAAAACTCGGGGTCGAAAACATCGGCAACGATATGGCATCGCCTAATTTCGATCCGAAAGTCACGGCCCAAATGGTCCGTCTGATGAAGCGAGGCCTAGTCGCTGAAAACGCTGCCAAATATCTCGACGCCGAAAAACTCTACGCTCAGGCAAACAAAATAGATCCTGCCGACCCGACACCGCTTCGCTATCTGGCGGAGCTGCACAGACATCATATCGGCGATTGGGAAAAGGCCAAAATTGAGTTTCATCAGATACTCGATATGCCGTCCGATCCACTTTCGCGTGCCGTCGCCCTGCACGGCCTCGGCAAGATCACCATCCACGAAGGCGAATTTCTCAAGGGCATGCACATGATGGAAGACTCGGTCGCCACATATCCGCTCGCCCTCGCCTATCGCAATCTGGCCGTCTATTGGAACTCCGAAGGCGACCTCCAGCAAGGCACTTCTTACACCGAAAAAGCACTCGCCATGGACCCGACCGACCCGTATAACCTGGTCTTTGCCGCAGTTTTCATGGCCGCTAACGGCAAAAAGGACGAGGCGCTGAAAATCGCGTCGGCGAATATGAACCTGCTGCCCGCGTCATACAATCTCGCCGCAATCTTCGCTCAAAATGGCCAAAAGGCCAAAGCCCTCGAACTGCTCAAACGCCATTTCTACCAATACGAACGCTACCAAGAGGTCCGCACCAAAGAAATGATGGAAGCCCGCGTCGATTTTATGTTCAACTCGATCCGCCGCGACTCCGATTTCCTCGCACTCACAAAAGACGCCGACGGTCGCCTACCGATGGTCATGTCACCAAAACAGCAAACGGACATGATGAAGATGAATCAGTAAAAGAAGAGATTTTAACGCAAAGTCGCAAAGATACAAAGACGCAAAGGTTGGGAAAATAGATCGTAAATGACCTTTTTCTTACCTTCGCGTCTTTGCGTCTTTGCGTCTTTGCGTTAAATAATTTTTAGAGCAGTGTCCCTTCGGTCCCGCATGGGACGGAATAGACGCTGTTGTTGGTGGCGACGATCATTGCGCCGGAGCGGGTAAAGCAGAGGCCGACCACGTTGTTGCCGGTGACAAAGTGGGCGGCTCCGGTGCCGTCAGACCATATTTTTACGATACCGTGACGGCCCTGATAGCAGCCGGCAACGTAGAGATTACCGGCCTTATCAAAGGCGAGGCCCTGCGGACGTCCGAGCCCGCGAAAGAATTTTTCATCAAAACCCTCTTTGTCGATGACGTGAACAGCATCGTGGCTCGCTAGTCCCGGCGAGGTCAAAAACAATCTGCCGTCCGGCGAAAAAGCTATATGAAACGCGGCAACCGACGGTTCCATCACGGTAAACGTCTCGACCTCAGCAAAATCACGAACGCGATATATCGTACCCGAGCGGTCGCCGACATACATCAGTCCGTCGGCGTCAAAAGCCAGCCCCGTCGCTATGCCGAGATTGGTCGCATAGACCGAACTGTTGCCTTCGCGGCTGACCGCATAGACCTCGCCCTGAGCACGATTTGTCACGAACATCTGCCCATCACGGTCAAAGGCAATGCCCGTCGGATTAAGTATCGCATCGGGCATCTCATCTAGATAGCCGTCAGGTTCGAGCCGAAAAAGCGTCGCTGGCAGGTGCTGGCCGCGTGAGCCGGAGCGGGTCAAAATAAGTGCGTCGTCAGCCGGATCGACCGCCGGATTGGCGACGATATGCATGCCGTTAACTAATAATTTACCGATAACGATCGGAAACATCTCGCTGCGGATACCGTCAAGTTTGAGATGGATCTGCGTCCAACCCTCACCGTCGCCTTCGGGAACGATCGCCAGAATGCGCTGCGACGAAGCCGCCACTATGCGGCAACGCTCTTCGCCTACAAACACGGCGTGACCGGAATTGTGACGGGCGTTAAAGCCTTCGCACTCAATGGCGATCTCGCCGCCCGGTATCGCAAACGGCGGATCGATCCGCGTGATTTTTCCTGCTGCGTTCATTTGGACTCGATTTTACGCTGTCCGGCGAAGCCTGTCGAATTGTGTGTGTGCTAGAAGCTCCTCGGGGCAATGCAGAATATGGCAGGTGTAGAGACTGAAGTGCTTTTTTTCCGGATCAACCAAAAAAAGGCTCCGCGTAAACTTAACACGGAGCCATATTTTCTAACCTACTTATTCTCTATTGTCCGGCAACAAAATCAACATTCGTCAGCTGATCCATAACGTTGACAACCCGAGGCGTAAATTGATAACGCCGAGACACCACGCTGATGATGTAATTCTGACCGACTTCGACATCATCAAAATTGTAGTTACCGTTTGGACCAGTTGTCACACGCCGCGATACTCCTTGAGAGTCGGTAATGACGACGTTAGCGTTTCGGACACCGCGTCCCTCTACATTGGTCACCCGTCCCGAAACCGAGACGCCAGCTGCGGTTAGCAGCGATACATTTAGTGTTGCAGTGTTGCTGGTCGCACCGGTAAAGCCCTCAAACGAAGAGATGATCCCTGTCGTATTAGGATAGGCCCCTTGGACGGTTGACCTTACTTGGACTGTAGCGGTGCAGGTTGCTCCATTTATAGCCAGCGAGCCGCCGGTCAATTTAACCCCGGTATCGCTAGGAGCTATCACTCCGTTCGTAAGGTTCGTAAACGTCGCACCAGCACATGTCGTCGAAGCAGTCGCCGGATTCGCCACAACCAGATTTACCGGGAACGTATCGGTAAATGCTATTGCCGATGCCGTCTGCGTCGGATTGGCGTTTGTGATAGTAAACGTCAGCGTTGATGGTGCTCCGTTGTTTACCGATGTCGGGTTGAACGCCTTGCTGATCGTCGGTGCCTGAATGATCGTCGTATTCACCGCGTTTGTCAGGACGGTCGCGAATCCAGTGCCTGCAACCGATCCCTGATTCGATATCGAGAACGTATTGATTGGCACAGTCGGTTTGGCGATCGTCGCATTAAATGTAATTGTCGTCGATTTGCCTGCCGGAATAATAAATCCGCCTGGCCCGCCGCCGTTGACCGTAACAGTCTCACCCGATTGAGGCGAATCTACCTTTTCGCTGTCCTGCGCGTATACCATCGGCGAAACAAGCGAACTGAGTTTACGGACTATCTCAGTGACACTGCTTTGCTTCGTCGCTGCCCGTTCGACATTAGGAATATACGTTGCCTCTGCTAACAATTCTGGCTGAGATGCTGCATATCCAATAATAGCTTCGCCGGTAATAACGATAGGCTTATAAATAGCCGCTGCTATAAATATATTCGTGTCCGGAACTTGTTCCGATCTAATCGGGCATCCACTTAATTTTGGGATACCCGCAAGTGTTTCCGCAGTCGTTTCAAACGAAGCGTTTAGGAAACTAAGATCGTCATAGGAGCGATCTTCCAGCTTGCTCGTCTCGACGACTGGAGGAGCAATTGCAGGAAATGCGCCGCAGCCGCCGGGTGCGACTAGAGAAGTGTTGGCTCCTTCATCGATAAACTTTTGAGCTCCCGTCAGTGTGTTGTTGGCCTGAACGAAGGCGCTAACGGAACCCGTGCCCTCGACCGTGAGCTGTGCACCCGCAGGCGGTCCCGCACGTTCCGCTAAGTAAACGTCGAAGCCGCCGCCTATCGGTGAGACATCGAAAATAGTGTTGCCGGTGATGCTGTTGCATACCGCAGAGCCCTCATCAGCGAGTACGAATATTCCATTACCGGGGCAAGGAGAATTGGCGGGACCGCAGAGCGATAGGTTTGATCCTGAAAAAGCTGGTAAGGTGTTACCCTGAACCTTAAACCTGGCGCTAGCGGAAGGACTCGACGCGGCGCCATTTTGCCCAAAGAAGATCATGATGTCGGAATTTGGTACTTCGCGGATCGTGTTGTTCGTTACCGATACGACGCCCTGCGTCGCAACCCCTTGCACCACCACCCGAATGCCGGCGCCGAACCCCGCACCTGAGTCCTTGACTCCCTGCGTACCAATGGTGTTGGAGTCGATCTTTCCGACGAAAGTGTGGGCTGACCCTGTGTCTGCCCCAGCGGCAGTGAAAGCATTTATGGCAGTGGCACTGGACTGATTAGAAATTGCACCGGGGGAAGTCACTTTACCGACGACGCTATTGTTTAAGATCTGGAACGACATGTTCGAGACCTGTGCCGTGCCTACATCAATACCCTGGCCATTGCCCGTGAACGTGTTGCCCACGCCCACGCCCACGCCACCGATCGTGATGCTGTTTGAAGCAGCCGGTGCGGTTATCACTCCGCCGGAGTTTGACCCGATACGACCTGTATCTCCCGTTTGAACCTGAACGCCGACCGCTCTGACGCCGCTAAACGTCGAGCTTGTTATCGATCCGCTCGTCAGCACCGAGGTGCCACGCATCACCAACAGGAGAGCATCATTTCCAACCGACCCGGAGGGCTGACACGGTTGGCCGCTCGCGCACGAGATGGTGGTGTTAGTCATCGTGAACGAGGACATATTATAGCTAAAATTATCCGCCCACATACCATTGTGCGGAATGTTCGCGATCGCGCTGTTGGTTATAGAAACGGCGCCGGTGACGTTCGTCAACACCAAACCATCGTCCGTGGCCCCGCCCGCGGAATCCGTGATAATGCTGTTATCCATCGTGAAGCCGTTGATGCAGGCTCCGACGCAAGTATCCCCGGCGGTTTGGGTGGGCGTACCGACACTTTTGGTTCCGCTGTTTTGAACTTTAATGCGCGTCAGGCTTACGGGGCCGACTTTGTTAAAGAGAATTCCGTATCCGGTCGAACTCTGAATGCTTCCCCCGTCGCAAGTCGGCGTCGCAACCGTACACGTCGAGCCGTTGCCCGTAACGGTGAATGATCCCGCTCCGGTATTCAGCATATTGATCCCGTTAGCCGCTCCGTTTGACGAAATACTACGGAATGTAAGGCCACTACCACCGATAGTCGTATTTTGAATATTGAGAGCCGTGCCGGTCGTCGTCGTCAGCGTGTTGACGATCGAGGTATTGTTCTGCGTGGCGTTGACCGTGCCGCCGCCCGTTGCTGTGAAGGCTGGATTTGCTCCTGTGCTGAGATCCAACCCTCCCGTGAAATTGATCGTCGCACCGGTATTACTGTTAAGTAAAATGCCTAGGTTGGTACCCCCAAGTGCGGTGATGGCTCCGCCAAAGCTGACCGTACCGCCGGTCTTGTTCTGTATGTCCACGACGCGGGTGCCAGGGTTTGGCGTCATCACACCGTTGTAGGTAACTGTACATGTGCCCCCGTTCACGAGGAACGTCGAACCCGTCTGGTTGCTAAGAAAACCCGTACCAAAGTTCGACGTGCCGGTTACGCTCGTCAGCGAGACACCGTTCGCACCACCTCCAGAATTGATCTGTGAAAAGTTAGCGTTCAGCGCAATGCCGCTAGCGACGATAGCGGGGTTAGGCTGCGGGATGCCGTTGATAGCGCCGGTGCCGTTCGTAACATTGAACGTTCCGCCGCTGGTGGCGTTAAGGGCGGTACCATTATTGGTCGCGATGCTCAGAGAATTAAAAGTTACGCTTGCCCCTGCAACTCCCGTCCATAATACACCGGTTTGTCCGGAGGTATTTGCACTCACACTGGTCGCAGCTGCAAAGTTGATCACGTTCGTCGCCGATGGATTTTGAATACTAACGGCAGTGTTGTTAGAAACTATACTAGCGGCTCCATTGACGGTGACATTACCGCCACCTACGGTATGAAGAAATCCATTGCCGCTGCTCCCCGAAATGTTGAGTGTTCCGAATGTCCGCGTTCCGGCAGAATTATTCTGCAAACTGACGCCGTCCGTTCCGGCCTGTACGGTTGTGTTACCGAACGTAATATTGCCCGTGCTGGTTCCGATCAATATCCCCTGCGTTGTCGTGCCGGAGATTTGCGTTGTTCCAAAGGTCGCATTGACTGATGAACCTGCGATGTTGATGCCCTGTGTTGCCGCTCCGCCGACGGTCGTCGCGCCAAAATTCACTGTTCCGCCGACATTTGACAGATTGATGCCGTGGGTTCCGCCGCCTGTGGTCGTTATGTCAACAAAGCCGGACGATGCTGCAAAGCTGCCATTAACAAAATCCAAAGCCCGGCCCGCTCCGGTCAATTGCACATCCGGCGAAACGTTATTGCCGATAGTAATGGTCCCAAAATTAGCCCCCCCTAATTTTGTCAGATTACCGTTGCCTACCGCTCCGTATGTGATACCGCGGATAGTGTTTGTTCCGCCCACGGCGTTCGCAATGATGCCGCCGCCGGCCGCGTTTGAGATCGTTGGCCGTGTCCCGCCCGTCAAAGGCAGAGCATCACTATTGGGGGCAAGCGTGATACCAGCGATGATTACGAGACTCGCAGATGCTCCCTGCCCTATCAGCTTTTGTCCGTTGAGCAAAGCCAGGCCGCCCGTGTAGCCGGCTCCTGTGCTGTATAAAAAGATATTGTCGTTGATATCAGGATTGCTGCCACCTCCGACATTTAGCGTCGAAAAAGCCGACAATGAAGAAAAAGGTGTCGTTAGCCGTCCGCAACCGGCAGCGATCGTTGTACACGCGGCGGCCGAGTTATCGATAAACCAGATCATGCCGCTCACATCGAGCCGCACCGTGCCCGTCGCTGTCAGGCCGTCAGTGTCCGTGATGACGTAGGTGAATGTGTCGCCGCTCGCCCCGGTGCCCTCAAATCCGACTGGCGGGTCATATTGAAAACTGCCGTCGCCGGTCGTAGCCGTGACGGTGCCGCCGTTCGTCGTCGTAAATGAAAAAGGAGCTGTCGTGTCTGAGCCGATCTTTGTGATCGTAAGTCCGGCATTTGATCCGGTAACCGGCCGGATATCGTTAGTCAATAAAGTGCCTGCCGTCGCGGAGATACGCACATTGCCCGTCACCGCATAAACATCGTCACCCGCTATCGGCGATGCCTTTACTGAGCCTGCTTCTAATGTCAGATTAGAGTTCAAAACGTCGGTGAATATCACATTTGTCGCGTCATTACCCGCACCTGCCGCAATGTTATTGATCGTAACCGTATATTGTAATTTGTCACCAGGATTGACAAAGGCACCGTTTGAACCGATGTCTGTTACGGGAGCCGCAGTCATCGTCGCCGTGATCGTCGGGGCTAACATTTCCGCCCTTGTTTCCGGCTGCTGTATCGGGCCAAATTTAACCGCAGAAAATATGATTGTACTCAACAACAATGTAAAGAGGGTGACGAGACGGATGCGGGTTGAAAACATAACTTTTTCTCCAAAACGAACAAGGCAAATAACTAGAACATTTCACACAGTATTTATGTGCGAGGCGGAAATATGCCTTGCAGCGCGATATTAAAATAAAGCGCCAGGTACGGCATCATATTATTATGAGGTAAGCTGCCTCCTGCCGGGGCAATGGCTTGGAATGCCATTGCGGTAGTTGGAGCACTTGCAGGGGCCAAATATGGAGTCATCGATGAACCTTTGGCAAAGGAATTTCCCGTTGGGATAGACTTGGTTGATGTTGTTGTATTTGCCATTAAGTTATGGCTATGTGCAGGCATCTCGGATTGGAGCAGAGTTACCGTTTCCGAACCACCCTGTTCTCCAAGATCGTGAAGCGAAAGCCCTGGCCCTTGCCCCTGATGCATAGGTGCATTACCTTGCATGTTAGGCAAGGCAAAATTTGAGACCCCATTTCCGCCGTAGATCGTTCCTAACAACGAAAAGAGTGCAGTGTTTTGCGAAAGCGGTAATAATTGTCCGTTACACCAAGCCCAGCCTCGCGGAGCAAAATTAAAAGGGAAAATACGAATTTCAGCGACAAATTGATCTGCCATGTTAGTCTCCTTAGGTTGGACTCGGGAATACCCCGAAGAGGGAAATGATAAAATCGACGCAAAGATAGGGCTGGAAATTTGTATGCGGCTGACTTCCCCCGGTATTTGTAACGCCGCCGCTGGCCATGGCCACCACAGGAGGGGCGTTTAGATATGGAAAGCCTCCCGTCGGCTGAGCCGCTACATTATTAGCAGCATTGGCATCATTAGCCGAGCTTGATGTCGCTACAAATTGATGGTTATGTGCCGGTATTTGGCTAGACGTCAGAGTTATCCCCTCCGCCCCGCCGGTCTGTGCCAGAATAAATCCACCCCCAAAATGGATCGGCAACCTCCCTCGCAGATCAGGCAGCGCAAAAGTCGATTGCCCGTCACCGCCGTATGTCGTTCCTATCAAATTGAAGAGAGTGTCATAGTCGGCGATCGCCAATAGCTGCCCCTCGCAAAACTGCCACCCAGCCGGGGCAAAGTTACCCCCAAACATTCTGATCTCTCCTATATATGGCTGTGCCATGGTTATCTCCTTAATTTTGGCTCGGGAATATTCCCTGAAGAGCTATCGAGAAATTTATTGTCAAAAACGGCTGCATATTTAGGTGTGCCTGACTCCCTCCAACGGCGCTAAGCGTCCCTGAGTTCATCGCTGCAAAGTTGCCGTCAGGAGCACGATACATTTGAGGAGTTCCGCCTGCAAGCAGGTTGCCGGTCGCGATTATGACACCGCCGTTACTTAAAGTAGCCGTGGCAGTATGCACATGTTGCGGTAATTCGTTTGTCGTAAGAGTATGGGACTGCTCACCGCCGATCTCGCCAAGAGTATGTCCGTTGCCGACATGTATCGGAGCCCTACCCTGCAAATTAGGTAATGCAAAATTAGTCTGCCCATTGCCGCCAAATGTTGTCCCAAGCAACGAAAATATCGCCTGATTCTGGTTGATCGGCAACAATTGTCCATTGCATAACGCCCATCCACGCGGAGCAAAGCCAAATGAAAATAACCTGATCTCACTCAAAAATGGACTTGCCATATTTTATCTCCTAAACCCTTTTGGAACGATACGGTTGATTACCGCAATATAAAACTGATCTTTCTTTTGCCGGCCGCCGTCCGTAATAAAAAGCTCAAAATCACCCATTGCAAAATGATTGACCTTATATGTGTTAGATTTCAGCACATGTTGATACGGCCCCTGAAATTTCAAGACAAAAGACTCTTGCCCCCTTGCAACCTTGAGGCCAACTGGTTTAGTATCCGTCACCCAAATGAGCGTAAACGGCAGATCTTCGCCGCCGTCACGAAAAGTAAAATCAGTTCCGGTGTATGTGTTGAAGGCTGTAAACGAGAGCCGGGATATTTCTTCCTGCACGGCGTCACCGCCAACCCGTTGGCCGAACAAAGTTCCTTTTAATCCCAAAACCGCACCAGCGACAACAGGTGCGGCACCTATAAACTTTCGACGTGAGACTTTCATCGTAATACAACCTCCAAGGATCGTGGGTTAAGACTTCACGAGCAAATTAAATACTGCCTCGTAGTAGAGTCCGTCAGCATCTCTGCTCACCGGCACCAAAAAAAGCTCCATTGCTCCAAGAACATCGTGTTCTAACCGATAAATGCCCTGAGATGGCGGGGCAATAGCCGGAGCCTGAAACAAAAGAGTGAAATTTTCCTGCACTTCATTTGATACGATCTCGTCAATCTGAGTTAGCAAAAAATCAAAATTGTTTCCCCCCTCAAGATGCGCATGGAAGTTCGAATCAACGTTTTCCGCGAATTCTTGCTTAGTAGGCAGTTCAACGGAAATATCACTCATAAGTCGTCA
The DNA here is from genome assembly GCA_043757775.1 of Chloracidobacterium sp. Classification (GTDB taxonomy): domain Bacteria; phylum Acidobacteriota; class Blastocatellia; order Pyrinomonadales; family Pyrinomonadaceae; genus OLB17. The sequence continues at coordinate 10,691 of JAYVOS010000490.1, forward strand.
GCGGAGGGTCGTAAAACTTTTTTAATACGTTATCGAAAAATTACAGTACGTTATTTTAACGACAATATCAAAATTAGACACTATTTCAATTAAAAAGTATCTTTTTCAGGTTAATAAAATGTTATTTTTTTAGGTGTCTGGCTTCCGCCATTCTAAAAGCAAATTGACAGTGTCAGTTTCAACGGATTCAAATCCAAGTTTGCGAAACAACCCTTGTGACGGATTAAAATCTTCAATATAAATGCGCAGTGATCTGTTGCTAGCGGAGGCTTCGCCTTTCAGATCGTTAACAATGCGTGTTCCGATCCCATTTTGTCTATATTTTGGGAGAATTGTTATATCCAT
>JAYVOS010000491.1:0-11033 GCA_043757775.1 Chloracidobacterium sp.
AGCGAATTTGCACGGGCAGCGATGTGAATCTCGACCTCGCTTTTATTAAATAGAATCGACGTTTGGACGGTATCATAAGACGTGTAGATAGGAGCCGCGATCTCGTCAACCGCAGATTCGCCAAGTCCTGATACCCGTAATATCTGACGTTTTACATAGACTTCACCGGCGATGGATTTTAGCTTTGCGAATACGTGATCGGTAAACATCGGCTGATTTTCACGTGGCGGCCCCGGCAATATCGCGAGGATCTTGCCGTCAGTCTCGAACATCATCCCGACCGCCGATCCGTTAGGATTTGGCAAGATCTCAGCACCGTCGATCACATACGCCTGCCGCTTATTGATCTCCGGCATCTCGCGTCCCCATTGACGAAAACGCTCACGCAAATGCACCTCGATGTCATCGTGATAAACCAATTCACGTCCGACCGCTTTTGCCGTAAATTCGCGAGTGATGTCATCCGCCGTCGGCCCCAAACCACCCGTCGTGATAACAATTTCCGACCGACGCATCGCATCGCGTACAGCCTCCTCAAGCCGCTCACCGTCATCACCGACAATGGTCTTGAGCATCACCTCAATACCGATATCGTTGAGCTTTTCGGTCAGCCACAGGCTATTCGTGTCGGTCTTATCCGGCGTCAAAAGCTCGGAACCAATAGCAATAATTTCAGCTGAAAACATACTTTTTTGCCCGCGAAACACGCGAAATATGCGAAAAAAGAATTCTGATTTCTATTTCGCGTCTTTTCGCGTGTTTCGCGGGCAAACTCCTATTTCATTGAATTCAAATAATCCCGAACGAGTTTCATATCTTCCCAAACCTCACGTTTTTTGTGCGGGTCGCGGAGCAGGTACGCAGGGTGAAATGTCGGCATTACTTTGGTGCCGAGGTAGTCGTGAAAATGCCCGCGCAGCTTACCGATGGGCACTTTCGTTTCAAGCAGATTCTGGGCGGCGGTCGCTCCTAAAACGACGATCACCTTCGGCCGGACAACGGCGATCTCGCGTTTTAGAAATGGCTTGCATGCAATAGTCTCGTCAGGTTCGGGAGCACGATTTGCTGGCGGGCGGCAGCGGTTGATGTTGCCGATAAAAACGTCCTCACGATTAAAGCCAATCGCCATCATAATGTCCGTCAACAGGCGTCCGGCACGCCCGACGAACGGAAATCCCTGCTCATCCTCATCCGCACCCGGAGCCTCGCCGACGAACATCAGATCAGCGTTAAAATTCCCTGTGCTGTTTACGACTTTTGAACGCCCGAGCGTGCTCAATTTACACCGCGTACAATCCGGTCCGATCTCTGCACGTATCTGCTCAATGGTTTCGGTCGGTTCAGGAAAAGTTTTGACAGCGGTCATTTCAATTGTTTTATTTTCTGGCATTTCGAAAACAGGTGCTTCGGGAGCACTAGCGGCACGTTTGTTCAAAGATGACAGCGACGGCAGCGACGCTAGCCGCGAAACCGCCGGACGCTGCTCTTTTTTATTTGAGATCTCAAATTTAAAATTATCAGGAATCGGATCGGCTATTATTGGCGGGGAGGTAAATGTAGGAGATTCTTTTTTCTCTATGTATAACTCTCCACTCGTAACCGAAAGCATAGCGGTATCCGCATCCAACGAGTCAACGCCTAGCTCCTGTAAATACAAGACTTGCTCGCGAACATCGGCAATTAACTCTGTTATATCTGACCTCGGCGTCATAAAATTCAATTAAATCCAGCTAACAGCTTAAAGCTAATACCTGACAGATGTATTCTTTCACCCTTTCTTTTTCCTAAGCTTAATGATTTCGTCGAGAATTTTGTCCGCCATCTCGCGTTTCGACATCAACGGCAGTTCGACCTCGCCGCCGCTTTTATTCAATATCGTAGCGATATTTGTGTCGGTATTAAATCCGGCCCCTGCTTTCGTAATGTCGTTAGCGACGACCATATCAAGGCCTTTCTTTTCCATTTTCGAACGCGCGTAGCCGACGACATCGCTGGTCTCGGCGGCAAACCCGACCACGAGCATACCCTTGTGGCGGTTTTTAGAAACCTCGGACAAAATATCAGGCGTTTTCTTGAGCTCCAGCACCATAAAATCGCGGCCGTCTTTCTTTATCTTGCCCTCAGCGGCATTCGCCGGAGCGTAATCCGCAACCGCAGCAGCCCCGACAAAAACTGTCGCAGACGGCAATTCTTTGACAACCGCAGCGTGCATCTCACTCGCTGAAACGGCCTTAATAACGGTCACATTCGCAGGCGGCTCGATCGTCGTGACACCTGCTATGACAGTCACCTTAGCACCTCTCGCAGCCGCAGCTTCGGCGACGGCAAAACCCATTTTCCCCGACGAATGATTTGAGATAAACCTGACAGGATCTATCGCCTCGCGAGTACCGCCGACGGTTATTAAAATCGATTCGCCCGATAGATCTGAGACATGAGACGAGAGACCGGAGACCGGATATTTGGCTTCCGAGACAGCTCCCGTCTCTTGTCTCTTGTCTCTTGTCTTCAGCAGAGAAAGCGCTTGCCGGACTATGTTCTCAACATCCTCAAGCTTCCCCGTCCCAACCGTCTTACAAGCCAATTCGCCTGCGACCGGTTCGACGAAATGCACGCCGTCGCGTTTTAGCTGCGCGACATTTCGCTGCGTTGCGGGTTGCCCCCACATCGTCGTGTTCATCGCTGGAGCGACCATCACCGGAGCAGTCGTCGCCAGATATGTCGAAGATAAAAAATCGTCGGCAACGCCGTTGGCAAATTTGCCGATAATATTTGCCGTAGCTGGGACGATCAACAGCAGGTCGATATTTTGCGAAAAATTGATATGAGCTATCGGGTCAGGATTTGCCCGGTCGTAATCATCAACTATCACGTATTGGTCTGTCAACGCACGAAACGTCAGCGGCTGGACAAACTCTGTCGCGTGCCGTGTCATCGCCACCGCAACGTCGCAGCCCGACTTTTGCAACAGCCGCAGCACCTCAACAGCCTTATAAGCCGCGATCCCGCCTGTTACCCCTAGACCTATGCGATACTTCGCCATACTTGAGTAAATTCTACACCAAAAACTTAGTAAACCTGTGATACACTCAGCCTGTTTCCAAAAGTATTGTCCCAAATGGATATGAAAAAGGTTTCTCAAATCATACTGATTCTTTTTCTTCTCTCACCTCTTTGGTCATTTGCACAAACTTCCAAGGAACTAGGTTTGGTCGTAACTGGTAAAAACACTTCTGTTAAAGTATTTGCCCGAGGCCTAGAGACTTATTTTCGCTTCGTTATTCGGGTGAATTTTGAGAATCAGGGGACCGGCCCAATCATTTTGATAAATCCCTTACGTTCTTCAGGCACTGGCTTAAAAGAAGCTCGGTTTTTCTCTAGGGAGAACAAAACATCCGAAAAAGTATTTGAACCAAATCCTACGAGAGTTGACGCGTTTAAGGCTATGATCCAGTATTTTTCTGAGCCTAGTCCTCCTGATAATTTTACGGTTGTTTTGGCTCCGGGAGATTCATTTCCATTTGAAGAAGAATTTGTGGTGGACTCAAAGCTATTTGAGCTCTTTCTTCCAGATTACACTCTCAAAGATTTTTCAACTTTCCCGCAAAAAGGGGTAAAAAACCGTAGATATCGGTTTGACTACTTCACGAGGTGGGGATCCAATGTGGACCGTTTACAGTTGACCTATGAATTTGCCTTCTCACCGTATGTCGAAGATCCTGACTTTCTAGACAAGTTAAATCTTAAGTGGAAAAAATACGGCCAAATGCCGATCGGTTCCGACGGTACTTATTCGATTACGTCCGATCCATTTCTAGCCGGACCATTTAACTAAACCGACCTTCCTTCACACCCCAAACTGCCGCAGATGATGATCGACGTGCTTAAACTGCGTCACACCCCATTCGTCGCCGGTCAGTGGGCCGAAAAACCCGTGCACGTTCCCATCGGTGCCGGACGCCCCGAGCGAGTGAAAATCCGTCATCAAACTCTTGAGCCTTGCCCGCGTCTCTTCGAAGTCAGGCTCGTCCGCGACGATCATCGTCGGGCCGGTTGGGGCGTTTTTTGAAAATGGTTTTTCGCCCAAAAAAGTGCTCTTAAATATCCAGCCGATCGCCTTGCCCACAAATAACTGCTTCATAGGCTTACTGCCATTTGCCATCTCAAGAGCCCTCGCTGTATGCTCCATTGCCTGTGACGGCGACATCTTGCCCCATTGCCGTTCACTATTGACGGCCAATTTATCTAGCCTTTCGAGCAGTTCCGCGTGCGTCTCTGCGTCAAATATTGTTTTCATACGTCCTCCAATTTTAATGCTCTGTACTTACTACAAATTTAGCATAAAGCTCAGCGAATCGAGTATTTTTAGCAAGCAGTTCGACCTCTTCGATCGCCCACGGAGAATATCCATTTGCGGGATCGCTGACCTCAACGATAAACGCCGCCCAATTTACCCAGCGCGTGTCGTTGACTTCAGCGGGGTTTGGCTGCGGCCGACAATTGATAAAACCAACTAAAACCGGACATATCTCGTTTTCGACCACGCCGTCTTTTTCAGCACGATAGCGAAAATCGGGCAGCACGATTTCAAGATCGCTCACAGAAATGCCCAACTCATATTTCAAACGCCGCTTCGCCGCGTCCTCGACGGCCTCAAACAGCATCACGTGGCCGCAGCATGAATTTGACCACACACCGGGCCAAGTTTTTTTGGTAAGGGCACGCTGTTGGAGCAGCAGTTCGCCTTTGGCGTTAAATAGAAATACGGAAAACGCCCGGTGCAAGTTGGTGTCGGCGTTATGTGCGGGCAATTTCGATGCGGTTCCAATTGCAGTATTTTCTTCATCGACCAACACGATCATATCGTCGAAAGTGTAATGGTATTTGCAATAAAACGCTGCGAGAATCACGATCACGCCAATCCCTACAAACATCGCTATATACAGTCCCGAAAAAAAAGCAATCGACGTCCAAAAAAATATGAGGAAAAAGGCGCTTGAGACCATCTGCACCGGCACGGGCAATAAAGGTTTTCTGAGGTATGTAAATATCTCCAAAACAACCGCCGCGATCGCCCCGGAAAACAGCCAACCCGTGAAATTAGCATAAGGCACACCGTAAAACGGCCCACCGCCTTCGTATCGCCAAAAGCCTATCTTTACTGCTCCCGGATCTATTACTAGATCGAAAATAACCAACGTCACCGCCGTTAACAAGATCCTTACTATAAGAGCTAAAAGCTGATAGCTGATAGCTGATGTCTGTTTTTCTAACACCCGCGAGATCAGCGCATACGCGGCTAGAACCAGCGGCGTCCACCCAAGTGCAACCGTCCACGGCGTATAACCAAACAGCCGAAACCCGAGCAGTTCCGAGTATCCAAAATGTCCGTAAGGAAAGCCCGTCACTATCGCCGAAGTTTCGATCAGTAAAGCCAAAACGCCAAATATGACGAATAAAATAATTGCATCGCGTCGCCCCAACCATTGTGCGGTCGCCCAGAAAACGGGTATTGCGAATAAAATGACGTTGATGCCTGAAACAAAATGTGCCTCCGTCGGGATGACGACATTCGCCATAAAAAATGCCCCGGTCGCCAAAAACGCACATACCACAGCCGTGAGAATTATATTTTGTTTGCTTATCACACGCATTCGAAAATAGACGCACACCGTCCAAATCGCCATACTATCATTTAACTTATGCCCGACATTAGATTTTTGCTAAAGGTCAGCCGCCCGCGATTTTGGTTCTACATTTTCGGGCCTTATATCGTCGGGCTAATTGCCGGAGCCGCGATGCGTGGCGATCTGGTCGATTGGCGAACGGTACTTTTCGCAATATATTTTCTATTCCCGGCCAATCTCCTGATCTACGGCGTCAACGATATTTTTGACCACGACACAGATCAGTTAAACGAAAAAAAACTCGAATACGAAGCCCTTGTTCAAAAGAATCAGCAACGGTCGCTTGCCATCTGGATCGCGGTTTTTAATCTGCCTTTTATCGTCTTGGCGTTGATCTTTGTTCCGGCGACCTTGATATCGCTCGCCGGATTTCTCTTCTTCTCGATCTTTTATTCCGCACCGCCGATCCGTGCAAAGGCGAAACCTTTTCTCGACTCAGCTTTTAATATCTTATATGTATTTCCCGGCGTATTTGGTTATCAATTGCTCACCGAAGGCTTTCCGCCATATATTTTAATGATAGCCGCCGGACTCTGGACAGCCGCGATGCACGCATATTCGGCTATTCCCGATATCGAAGCTGACAAACAGGCCGGGCTGAAAACTATCGCGACCGTTTGTGGCCCATACGGCACTCTTGCCTTATGCTTTTGTCTATATGCAGCCGCCGCGATCCTGTCTTATTCATATCTCGGTTTTATCTGCGTCTCGATCGGCAGCGTTTACCTTATACTAATGATCGCATCTGTCAGATCACTAAAAACGGGGACGATATTCAAACTATACCGCTGGTTCCCCGTCATAAACGCACTGGCCGGTGCGGCTATCTTCTGGCAGATCGCCTTAGACAAATTGCTCTAGAGAGATTCCAAGGGCTCTGCCGTCGTAATATTGTGTACACGCTTATACGCAAGCTCCGCCGATATCAGGCATATCTGCGTGCCGATGCCGGGATTTGTTCCGGCACCGACATAAAACAGGTTGCTGACCTTTTTTGATTTGTTTTTCGGGCGAAATATCGCCGTCTGGCGCAGGGTGTGAGCGAGGCCGAGTGCCGTCCCTTTGAATGCATTGTAATCGACTGCGAAATTATCGACGGTGTAGATGCGTTTGTATTCGATCTTTCCTCGCAATCCCGGTAGATCCATCTCAGTCTCCATCAAGGCTAAAACACGCTCGGCATAAGCCTCTTTTTCATCGTCCGTAAATTTCAGATCGGAGGCTATCGGCACAAGTACAAACAAATTTTCCTTTCCTACCGGAGCAACCGATGGATCCGTCACGCTCGGAGCACATACATATAACGAAGGCTCATCCGGCAGGCACGGGTCTTTGTAGATGTCATCAAAATTCTTTCGCCAGTCTTCGCTAAACAGCAGATTGTGGTGGATCAGCGACGGCAATTTTTCGCTCACCCCTAAATACATTATGAAAGCGGACGGTGCCATTGTGCGTTTTTGCCAGTATTTCTCTTTGTGCGTCTGCGACCCGGTTTCCAGCAACTTGGTTTCGGTAAACCACATATCCGCATTTGATATCACGAGATCCGCCTCGATAAATTCGTCGCTTTCAAGACGCACGCCGGTCGCTTTGCCCTCTCGAACGAGAATTTGCTCAACCGCCGCATCCGTCCGAAGCGTCGCACCGTTCTTCTCCGCGATGTTCGACAAAGCCCTGATCAGCTCATAAAAACCACCCTGCGGATAGAAAACGCCCTGATTAAAATCCATGTGAGACATCAGATTGTATAATGCCGGAGCCTCATACGGCGAAGTGCCGAGAAAGACCATCGTGTATTCCATCACCTGCTGGAGCTTTTTCGACGTGAAAAATTTCGACACGAACTTGTGCATCGTCGAGAAAACCGACAGCTTTTGCCCTTCGGTCATCACGCGCTTATTAAAGAAATCGAATATCGTGTCGTAATTCTTGAACATGAAGCTCTGCGTTGCGACCTCGTACTGATATTTCGATTGCCTGAGATAGGCACGCAGTTTGTCGCCCGCTCCGGTTTCGATCGAGTCGAATGTCTCGGCGTCAACGTCAATGTTGGAATTGATATCAAGCGATTCGCCATTGTTGCGAAAGAATATGCGGTAAGACGGCGAAAGCCGTGCCAGATCGAGGTGATCTGCGACCTTTTCACCAACCAAGCTAAAGTAATGCTCAAAAATATCAGGAGCGAGATACCACGACGGCCCCATGTCGAACTTAAAGCCTTGGGTCGAGAAAATATTTGCACGACCACCCAGATTTGAGTTTTTTTCTAGAACCGTCACATCGTAACCTTTTTTAGCAAAAAGACCGGCGGCCCCAAGACCGCCGATCCCTGCTCCGATAATGACAACTTTTTTCATTCTTAAATGCGTAAGCCCGCGCGTAAGCAAGGGCGTATTTCATTACGTTGGAGGTCCGCCCTTGTATACGCGGGGGCTTGTGCCACCTCATTCATAAACACCCACCAACGCCTTTGCAGAAAGCCAGACTTTCTGCTTGAAATTCGTTCTGACGCGACCTTTATAAATATTATAGTTTGCCCGTTCGACTTCGGCTAAAATTGCCTTATAGAGCACATACGAGATACGCACCGCAAGACGGCCGCGCCAGGCGAGCATAGGGATTCCCGGCATCGAATCTTTGTAAACTTCACGATTACGCTCGATCTGAAACTTCATAAACGCGATGAAACGCTCGTCGTAAACACGACGCGAAATATCACTATTGGCTAGGCCAAAACGCCGTAGTTCATCTTGAGGCATATATACGCGGCCTAGCTCTTCGTAATCTTCACGGATGTCTCGCAGAAAATTAGTGAGCTGAAACGCGTAGCCGAGCTGAATTGCATACGGAAAGGCGTCTTCAGATGAAAAACCGACGATGCGCGTGACCATCAGACCGATCACACCTGCTGAGCCGTACATATATTCTTCGAGTTCTGTGTAAGTCTCGTATGTGACGCGTTCTTCGTCCATAAACATCGACTTAAGAAAAGCTTCGCCGACATCGACCGGAATTTTGTATTTTAGAAAGGTGTGAACTATCGCGTTCATAACAGCATCGTCGCTGCCTTGTTTTTCCATTGCCGCTAGCCACTGTTGCCGCCATTCTTGCAATTTTGCAACGGTCTCTGCCTTGTTCGTTTTTTCCGGATCATCAACTATTTCGTCCGGAATTCGGGCAAACGCATAAACCGCATAAATGCCGTCACGCACCTCGCGTGGAAAAAACTGCGTGGCAAAGTAAAAACTCGTTCCATAACGGCGCGTTATTTCCTTGCACCGGCTGTGGCCGAGTTTCAAAAATTCAAGGTCTTTGGCGGAGGTTTCCATAAAATAAGATGCGTAACAAAAATTGTCGAATAAAGCTCTTTCGCAACATCTATATGTTTGGATTCATATCCCTATTACATACATATTATTTCCCAAAGTTTTTCGTCCACAACCTTGTGATAAAATGGTATCAATTTATATAAATATAATAGTGATGCCAATAATACTATCAACTAAAACTATTTTCAATGGCCGTATATTCGACGTCCGCGTCGATACGATCCGCGAGGGCGAAAGTGTTTACGACCGCGAGATCATCCTGCACCCGGGCAGTGCCGCGATCGTGCCTGTTTTCGAAGATATGTCCGTCGGACTCGTCCGGCAATATCGTCATCCTGCGGGCAAGTATCTGCTAGAAATTCCCGCAGGCAAGCTTGAGACTGGCGAAGATCCGAGAACAGGAGCATTACGCGAACTGGAAGAGGAGATCGGTTTCGTGGCTGAGAAGATTGAGCCGCTGTCCGAATTTTATGTCTCGCCCGGTTTTCTTGACGAAAAGATGTTCCTCTTTCTCGCCACAGAACTCACCGAAACAGCCCAAAACCTCGACGAAGACGAAAATATCGAGATCGAACGCCTGACATTCCCACAGGCATTTGATCTCATCCGCAACGGCGGCATTCAGGACGCTAAGACGATGGTCGGGCTGATGCTCGCCGGAGCACGGTTCGGGTTCGGTCTCTGATGCGGTCGATGCAGGCAACGCCGTTGTAATAAATGGACGCAACTGGAGAGGCCGGAATAGAAAAATTCCACTGGTATGGTTTACGAAACCAGCTTTCGTCAATGCCAAAATGACAGCGCTGCCACCGCCTATAATTATAAAGCAGGTGGTCGAAAAAAAGCCCCTAAATTCGAGAGTTGCAAGTGGTAAAATGGGAGTTACAAACGGCTTTTTTTGCAGTTACGGATGGCTTTTTCGGAGTTACAGGCGGCAACACCGGCAATTTTGCGGTTACGGCTTGACGTTTACACGTCATTTCGATATTCTGTCAGTTCGCATTTTTGCGGATATTTGTATCAGTGTGTGATTATGAGTACTTATTTTCCTAGTGGAAAGGGATTAGCAGAAAATCGCAAATGGCTCGTCGTTGATGCCAAAGGCAAAACTGTCGGCCGTCTGGCCACAGAAGTAGCGCGAATTCTGACCGGCAAAAACAATCCGGCATGGACGCCGTTTATGGATATGGGCGACCATTGTGTGGTGATCAATGCACGTCACGCCGTCTTTACAGGCGCCAAAGACGACCAGAAGATATACTATCGCCACACGCTTTATCCAGGTGGCTTGCGTGAGACGACCGTCAAAGAGATGTTCGCAACCAAACCTGAAAAGGTTATCGAATTGGCCGTCCGGGGCATGCTGCCGAAAACCAAGCTCGGCAAAGCGATGGCTAAGAAATTAAAGGTTTACGCCGACGCGGAACATCGTCATGCGGCACAGAACCCAGAGGTAAGAGAGATCTAAATTTCGAATTACGAATGACGAATGTAAAAACCTCGGGAATTCGTAATTCGTAATTTGAAATTCGAGATTAACTTTATGGCAGACATTCAATATTACGGCACGGGCCGCAGAAAAACTTCGACAGCACGCGTTTACCTGCGTCCGGGCAGTGGAAATATCGTGGTAAACCGCCGCGAATTTAATTCGTATTTCCCTAACGAAGCATTGCAGATGATCATTCGTCAGCCGCTTACTTTGACGGAAAATATCGATAAATTTGACATCCTCGTCAATGTTGACGGTGGCGGACAGGCCGGACAGGCCGGAGCAGTACGTCACGGCATCACGCGTGCATTGATGGAATTTAACGCCGACCTGCGTCCCACTTTGAAAAAAGCAGGTCTCGTCACACGCGACCCGCGTCAGAAAGAACGTAAGAAATATGGGCAAAAAGGTGCTCGTGCGAGATTCCAGTTCTCTAAACGTTAATCGTTTAGAGTTGCGAGCTTACGCGTGACCTTCACGCCTGAAGGCGTAACTCTGAACTTAATCCATCGTCGGAACTCCTTG